>NZ_BAAAAP010000010.1:0-150727 GCF_054768215.1 Clostridium sp. CTA-1 | reverse complement strand
GAGTTTATTTATAAACAATATCTTTAATTATATAAACTATTATATGTTTAAAGATTATGTCTTTAAAATATATGGGAGAGCACAAAAATAACAATAGAATAAAGTATTAATAACAGTAAGGGGGAAATAAAATTGATAAAAACGATAAAAGGTAAGCTAATTTTTCTTGTAGGTATATTAGTAGGTGCAATTCTATTTATTGGGGGATATTCTATAAAAAATTTAGATAATGTGAATAAGATGTCTACTGACATTTCAAAATATTGGGTTCCTTCCATAATATATTCAGAGGAATTAAATACAATGACCTCAGATTTTAGAATATTAGAATATGATCACATTATTTCTACCAATGCAGAAATGATGAATGAAAAAGAAAAAGAGATGGAAGAAAAAAGTAAGGAAATAGAAAAATATTTAGTCCTTTATAAAAAAGGTGTAAACTCAAAAGAGGATGAAGAGCTATTTAACACTGTAGAAAAGGAATGGAATAAATATTTACAATCAAATAAGAGGGTAATTGTTTTAAGCAGACAATTAAAAACAGAGGAAGCAATGAAAATAATGAGGGGAGAATCGAAGGAATATTTTGATAATGCATCCTCTTCTTTATTAAAATTGGCTCAGTTTAACAAAAGTAAAACAGAAGAGATCAGCTTAAAAGGGGACAAGCAGTTTAATGCTGCTATGAAAATAAATTTAACTTTAATGTTATTATTATCAGCTATAGGTGCAGCCTTGGGAATTTTTATTATTAATGGTATAAGAAAATCTTTAAATGTTTTAAAGGGAGAATTAGATGAGTTATCTGAAAGAGGAGGAGATTTAACTCAAGAAATAAAAGTTAATTCTAAGGATGAAATAAATGATCTTGCTAAAAGTTTAAATAAATTCATACAGAATATAAAGGATATTATTAAAACTGTTAATGAAAGTGTAGATAATATTGAAACAGTTGTAGATAGTATAAAAACTAATGTTACAGATTTGAATAATGATGTAGAAGAGGTTTCTGCAACTACAGAAGAACTTTCTGCTAATATGGAAGAAACTGCAGCTTCAGCTGAAGAGATGTCAGCGACTTCTCAGGATATAGAAAGAGCTGTTCAGTCTATTGCACAAAAATCTCAGGAAGGTGCTACTCAAGCAGGGGAGATAAATAAAAGAGCAGAGGATACAAAAGCAAATGTACAAGCTTCTCAGAAAAAGGCTAAGGAGATATTTACAAATACAAAAGCAGAACTTGAAAGTGCTATAGAATCATCAAAGGTTGTAGAACAGATAAATGTACTTTCAGATTCCATAATGAATATAACATCACAAACAAATCTTCTTGCATTAAATGCAGCTATTGAAGCTGCAAGGGCAGGAGAAGCAGGAAAGGGATTTTCAGTTGTAGCCGATGAGATAAGAAAACTTGCGGAACAATCAAAGGATACAGTAACAGAAATACAAAGTATAACAGTTAAAGTAATAGAATCAGTGAAAAATCTTTCTGATAGTTCAAGCAATCTATTAACTTTTGTGTCTACAGATATGGATAATGATTATAAGACTATGTTAAATGTGGCGGATAAATATAGCGAAGATGCTAGTTTTGTAGATACCCTTGTGACAGACTTTAGCTCAACTTCAGAGGAACTTTTAGCATCATTGCAGGATGTTCTTAAAACTATAGAAGGAGTAGCACAGGCTGCTAGTGAAGGTGCGGGAGGTACTACAGACATTGCAAGTAAAATATTAGAAGTTAATAATAAATCAAATGATGTACTTCAAGAAGCTCTAAAATCAGAAGAAAGTGCTAATAAATTAAAAGAAGAAATTTCTAAATTTAAAATTTAAAATAATTTATAATTTTGTTTATTCTATTTTTATAGCAAATAATTTTATAAAATAATGATTATATTAAAAATTTTGTTTAAACATCCATAAAAACTTTAAAATTAATATATTTAAAAATAACTAGATATGAGTATTGTTATGCTAATATCTAGTTATTTTAATTTACTCATAGTATTACATATATTAATAATAAAGTTCAATTATAGCTTTGAATAAGTCTCCATCAAAGTCAATGTACATGATTCCATCATGAAGTTCCACTATACTTTTAGCTATAGCTAGTCCTAATCCGCTTCCTTCAATATCTGATGTCCTTGACTTATCACCTCTAGTAAACCTTTCAAATATTTCTTTTTTATCAAAATCAAGAGGAGAATAGGAAACATTTTTGAAAGATATTTTTATTCCTTTAACAATATCTTCTATTTCTATATAAATCCTTGTGTTACTCAAAGAGTATTTTAAAGAATTATTTATTAGATTTTCAAAAACTCTAGACATTCTATTTCCATCTAAATTGATTTTAATTTCAGGTAAGAAGGTTCTTGTTATAAAGGTCAAATTTTTATTTTTATAGATTTCTGTATCAGAGTATTCAGCTATAGATTGATTTAAAAATTCTACTATATCAACTTGTTCTTTATTTAATTCCACTTTACCACTATTTATTTTAGAGATTTCAAACAAATCTTCTATAAGAGTTTTAAGTTTTAAGCTTTTTCTATTAAGTATTTTTAAAAATTCTTCTTTTTCACTTTCAGAAACTTTTTCTTTTATCAATATATCTGTATAATTTATTATTGATGTAAGAGGTGTTTTTAAATCATGGGATATATTAGCTACCAATTCACTTTTTAATTTTTCATTTTTTATTTGATCCTCAATAGATATTTTAAATCCCTTATTTATTTTGTTTATGTTTTGAGAAAGTATTGAAAGTGATTTATCACCTTTTTCTTTTATTGTAAAATTTAAATCTCCACTAGTTATTTTATTTGTTCCTTTTATTATTTCATCTATATAATTGCAAAATTTAATGAATTTGCTAAGAATAAATACTATATAAAATAATACGCATACTGCATAATCTTTCATATATCTATCACCAGATAATATTTTCATAGTAATAATTACTGTAGGTAAAGTAAATATACTGAAAACAATTGCTTTGAAAAAAGTACTCCTAGTTTCAAACCATTGATTTATAGACTTAAATAGTCTAATTATAAAACTATTTTTTATTCCCTTAAGAATATTTTCTTTACCAATAAAATATAGAGTAAGTAATAAAATAATAATAATAAAAGCACAAAGTGTTATTAAATAGTTTATTCTAGTTAAATCTTTTTTCAGGTCATTAATAGAATTAGTCTCATTAGTTATATCATTTTTATAATTATCCTCAGCATCTTTTAATATATTTTTTATAAGGTTGAAATCCTCTTTTTTATAAGAATAATTTTTAGGAAACCAATAAGCTTCTATATAATTATTAGGATTCTCCATTATAGGTTGAGGATTGCTGTTATATGCTGGTGAACTTTCGGAATTATAAGATATGTTATACCAAGTACCTTTATTTGAAACATAATTAAATAGTTCACCATTTTCTTTGGAAAATAGCTGAATGTTTTTTTTAATAAAATCTATGTCATTAGTATCATTAGTTAAAAAAGTGTTTTTATTCTTATCAATAATTATGAATTTTACTAATTTATCATAGTCATTATTTTCTTTTATGATTTTAAAATCTTTACTTTTTTTATCTAAAGCTTCTTGTGAAGTTTGAGATAAGATTTTTAAATAATTTGTATTTTTATATATGTATAAATTTACCGTACTAGCACATTGTTTTAACCACACATCATAACTGAGAGTTCTAAAATTAGTATTATTTTTTTTTATATTTTCAAGTTCGGTATTAATATTAGATAGTTTTTTCCCTTTTGTTTCTATGTGAGAGTTTAATGAATTTGCATTTCTAAAAAGAAAAAATATACCAAACAATAGTGATAGAATAATTAAAAATATTATAATTATATTTTTACCTAACAGTTTTTTTAATCTATCCTGCTTTCTAATACTATTTATCAATTTTATAACCAACTCCCCAAATTACTTTTATATACCTAGGTTCTTTAGGATTTATTTCTATTTTTTTTCTTAGTCTTCTTATATGCACTGCTACGGTGTTTTCAGTTTTAAAAGAAGGTTCATTCCAAACATATTCATATATTTGTGAAGAAGGGAATACTCTACCGGGATTATTGGCTAAAAGTAATAATATATCATATTCTATAGGGGTTAATTTTATTTTTTTACCATCTACAGTAACTACATGACTAGTTTTATTTATAACTAATTGATCTAAACAAATTTCATCATCAGATGCAGTTTGAGGAAAATTCCCCAAATTTGTATATCTTCTAAGTTGAGAATTAACCCTTGCCACTAATTCTAGAGGATTAAAAGGTTTTGCTACATAATCATCTGCTCCTATATTTAATCCTAAAATTTTATCTGTATCTTCATTTTTAGCAGATAGCATAATTATAGGAATATTATTTTTCTCTCTTATTTTCATACAGGTTCTTATACCATCAAGTTTAGGCATCATGATATCTAATATTATTACATGAATTTCATTATTTTCTAATACATCTAATGCATCTAATCCATCTGCTGCCTTTATTATATTTATATTTTCTATACTTCTTAAATATATCTCTATGGCATCTCTAATTTCTTTCTCATCATCCACTACAAGTACATTGTAAGTACGCAAACTAATTACCCCCCATTTTTGATATAAAGCCTTTTTTCTTATACATAAAAAAATTAAAAGGTTCTTTTGTACTACCTTTTATAGTATCAATTTTTGTTATATTTCTCAAGTGATATATTCTACCGGAATAATCCTTAGCTTGATTATCGCAAATATAGGCATAATCATACTTTCCTTCCTCTGCCCATCCCATAAATATATAAGTGTGAGTTGGTATTCCATCCTTATTTAAATTTTCATCCGTAGTAAAGCATATATCCCCAGGTTTAAGTTTCTTGTAATTTTTATTTTTCTTCCAACCATCTTTTTTCATTATGTGTAAAAGCTGAGTTGTGTTACAAACACTATCATCTATACTTTCTCCATTTCTCCTCAATACTTCTGCTATAAAATAAACACAGGTATTGCTAGAACTGCCTTTATTAAGCTTTATGCTTCTAGAATAAACTTTCAATCTATTTTCCTTTATCATCATTGAATTATAAATTTTTTCTTGTAACTTAGAATTATATAATCTATTGTCATATTGTAAATTTTTTATAAAATTAACTAATATTAATATAAATAATAAAAGCACAAGTATTGATATAGGTGGAACACCTTTAAAGTGTGATTTATTTTTACTTTTAGAATTTTTTTTTGTAAATAAATTTATCATAAAAAATCATCCCCCAATATAATAAGAAACCTTTATATACAATTATATATTAGATAATACATATTAAGAAAAGCCTATTATAAAAATGAAGATTTTCGTACAAATGTTATTTTATATAAAAAATAATATATTTAGTTATTAGTATTTACGGCACAAATATATAATTGAAATATTAAAATTAGTAACTTTAATTATGAATTACCTGTTTATTTATTTCTATTTATAATTGTTAAAATTTAATACATGCTTAATTATTTTTATCAAGTTTTTGAATTATAAAAATAAATATAAAAAAATTTAATTTTTTCAAAAACAGGARGGAAAATGAAAAGAAATGTAGAAAATATAAAAATATGAATTAAATGTAAATTGGAAACAATATGTACATATTGTGCAAATACATGGGGTGTTTCTATTAATATTAAATACATTATAATTCTAAATAATAAATCAAAAATATAAAATTTGGGGGTATGTATATTATGTTAAAAAACAAGTTATCTATTCTTTTAACTTCTACTTTGGTGGCTGCTTCTCTTTTTAGTTTTAAACCTGTATATGCTGATTCAGTAAATAATTCTAATAAAACTAATCTAAACAATATTAGGCAGGAAATACAAAAAGCAGAAAATAATAATCAAAAGGTAACAATTATGTATTACTGTGATGCTGATAATAATTTAGAATCATCTTTATTAAGTGACATTGAAGAAATGAAAAAAGGATATGTTAACGATCCTAATCTAAATTTGGTGACACTTATAGATAGATCATCAAGATATACTAGTGACAAAACAGTTTTCGGTGAAGATTTTGAAGATGGTCGTTTATATAAAATTGAGCATAATACAACAAAAAGATTAGATGGTGGAAAGGAATTTCCAGAAATAACTCTTAATAGTAATTATGAAGCAAATATGGGAGATGCAAATACTCTTAAAAAATTCATTAATTATTGTAAAGCTAATTATAAAGCAGATAAATATGTTTTAATAATGGCTAATCATGGTGGTGGAGCAAAAGAAAAACTTAAAAATAATCAAGATGTAAACAGAGCAATTTGTTGGGATGATAGCCATTATGATGGAAATAGTCCAGATTGTCTTTATATGGGAGAAATTTCAGATACTTTAACACAGGAGCAATCTGTTGATGTACTTGCCTTTGATGCATGCTTAATGGGAACAGCAGAGGTTGCATATCAATTTAGACCAGGTAATGGAGGATTTTCAGCAGATGGAATAGTTGCTTCAAGTCCTGTAGTTTGGGGACCAGGATTCCAATATGATAATATTTTAAGTAGATTAAAATCTGGTGGAGGAAGTAGCAATGAAGATGATTTAACTTTAGGAGGTAAAGAGAAAAACTTTGATCCTGCAACTGTTACTAATGAAGAATTAGGAGCATTATTTGTAGAAGAACAAAGGGATTCCACTCATGCTAAGGGAAGCTATGATCAACATTTGAGCTTTTATGATGCTACTAAAGTAGAGGATGTAAAAAGATCAATAGACAATTTAGCTGTTAATTTAAGTAATGAAAATAAAAAAGATGAAATTGAAAAATTAAGAGGAAGTAGAAACAATACAAATTTAATGCACTATTTTGATGAATATAATGAACAAGAGTGGATTGAATATCCTTATTTTGATATATATGATTTATGCGAAAAAATAAATGAAGGTAATAATTTTAGTAATGAAACTAAAGCATTGGCTTCAATCTGCATGGATAAAATAGATGATATGGTAGTTTATTCTTTTGGTGGCCCTAGCAAAGAATTTAAAGAAGGTAAAAATGGATTAAGTATATTCCTACCAGATGGGGATAAAAAATATTCAAGTTATTATAATTCAATTCCTCATTGGACTATTCAAAGTTGGTATAATTCAATAGATACAGTTCAAAATGGATTACCTCCTTATGGAAAATTAACTTGGTGCCAAGATGGACAAGATCCAAGAGTAAATAAAGTTGGAAATTGGTTTGAGCTTTTAGATTCCTGGTTTGATAAAACTAATGGAGTAGATGGTGGCGTTAATCATTATCAATGGTAATATAGATTTTTAAGTTAAATACTTATTAAAAATTAACTGCCTAAAAATAGAAGTTATAATCTCTATTTTTAGGCAGTATTTTAATTATATTATTTTTGACTTCCTGATTTACCTTTTATAGTTTTTCCGTTTTTACTTTCAGACGGCAGTTCTTTTTTAGTATTTTTATCTACTTCCACTTTATTTTTTTGTGATTTATTGGTTGAATTATTTTGTATAGTATTTGAAGTTTTAGGATTACTGCTATTGGACTTTTCTTTAGTATTATTACGATTTCCATTATTTTTCATATTATTATTTTCTTTATTAGAAATGTTATTTTTTTTATTTCCATTGTATTTTTTTGTTTCAGAATCTACATCTTTGGATATAGTTTTATCAATAGAATTATTATTTTTATAATTATCCTTTAGATTCTTGTCCTTATTAACTGGAGTTTTATTATTATTATGTTTTGTTTTATTATTATCATTTGCTTTTATATTATCCTTATTGTAGTTTGTTTTAATACCCTGAGAGCTTTTTATATTGTACTTTACCTTTAAATTTTTAAGGTTATTTTCTATATTACTAAGGTTTAAACTAGAAGTATCTCCAGTAAAGTTTATGGATATGGCTTTAGGGCTGTTTTTATAATCATTATTTATATAATTTTCCTTTTTAGCTTCTTCTAGTATTAAATCAATTCCTTTTTCTAAGCCTTTATTTTTAAGATTTAAGCTTTTTAATAAATTAGTACCGTCTTCATTTAAAGGAGTAACATTAATAACTTTGTTCCATCTATTTGCCTGTAATTTAATAGAGGGATTTATTTTTATAGTTACAGAAGAAACTGGTGTAGTATAAGTCTTTATAAATATAGAACATATAAAAATAATGAGCAAAGAAGCTACCATAAGAGAAAACTTTTTTATATTTTTATAGGCAGAGGATCTTAACTTAAGTTCCTCAGATTCATATATTTCACCTAGGTTAGGGGAAACAGTAGAATTTGCTACATAAATAAATTCACCACTAGAGGTTAATATGCCAACTTTATTTTTATGAATTTCCATTACTATTCCTTTTTTATTCATCAATTATCACCTGCCTTTTCAATATTAAGATATCCTTTAATATAGGAGTAATCATCGCTAGATAATATTATAATTAGTACTATTAAATATTTTCTCCAGTTTTCTATTAATTTTCTTTTACTATTTGTAAGTAAACATATCTCTTTAACAGGGAGTTGTTTTTTATTTTGTAAATAGGAAACTATGGTTTCAGTATGTATACAAGCTAAAGCTATATTTAATAAGCTATCCCTAGTATCTTTATGTCTTGGACAACTTTCTGCAATATCTTTAAAAGATAATTTATATTTCATTAGTTCTTCATTTAATAATTTTATTTCTTCCATTCTTATAGAATTTTCTGAAGCTATATTAAAATTATTTATGGAAACATTATTATCAATAGCATTAAAGTCATCATCTTCACTCCAAATTAAATAAGGAATTCTATCTGACTTTTTGAAAAAGTCTATTAAGGAATTTTTTATTATTACGGAGGCATAGGTAAAAAAGCTTCCCTTTTTATTATCATAGGTATCACAAGCTTTATTAAAAGCTATAAGAGCAATACTTATTTCATCATCATTTTTACGATCTAATTTTTTTTTGCAAATCCTATTTGTGGTTTTATATATAAAATTCATACTATCTTTTATGAATTTATCTCTATTTTCCTTTCTTAAAAAATCTAGCTCCATATATTCACCTCTAATCTTAGAAAGTCTCATAATATTATATACGAGGTTCACTATATTTTTTAAGGGGTAATAATTAGTAATTTTATTTATTAAGTATTAAAAAAGATTTATTTATAATATTACCCCCTTAAAGAATTATTTTTGATCGTAAATATAATCAAAGATAAAAATTTTACATAAGGAGGAATAAATAATGAAAAGAATATTCATATTAACAATTTCAGCTTTAATATTTTTGGGAGGTGGTGTAAAGGCAGAAGGAACAGTATCTTTAAAGGATGAAGCGGGTATAACTCCAGATAGTGTTCTTTATAACATAGATACAGTCTTTGAAAATATAAGTTTAAATTTAGCAGCTGATAAAGATAAGCCAGAACAATTATTGGATATATTAAATGAAAGACTTGGAGAAATAGAGGTTCTAGCTGAAAAGGACGAAGATGAATTAGTAGAAAAAACTTTGAAGGATTATAATAATACGGTAGAAGAAGTTGAAAATACCGTAGAAGAATTAGAACAAGATACAAAGAAAGGAGAAAAATTAGAGGAAAGTATAGATAATATACAAGATATTATTGTTGAAAATAGAGAGAATTCTATAAAAGTATTAGAGGATATAAAAGATAAATTGCCGGATAAAGCTAGAAAAAATATAGAAACTGTAATAGAAATGCAAAAAAATAAAAAAGAAGCAGTAAAACTTATGGTAGAAAAAAGACATGAATTTAATGAAGCTAAAAAAGATTATAATAAAGCAAAGGCCGCTTTAAAGGAAGCACAAGCTTTAGGTGATGCAGATGCCATAAAGAAAGCAGAAGAAGAACTTAAAAGTATTGAAGAAGTTTACAATGCGAAAAAGCAAGCTTTAAATGAAGCAATAGAAAATAAAAAACAAATAGTTAAAGAAAAGAAGAAAACTAATGATAATAAAAAAGATAAAATTGTAAAAAATAATGGCAGTAAAGATAAAGTAAAAAGCAATAATGAAGTTAAGGAAAACGACAATACTGAAGTAAATCAAAAGCAAGATAATATACAAAGAAATACAAATACAAAAGAGAATAAGGTTAAAGAAAATAATAGTAATAAACAAAAAGTTAATAGTACTAATCCAGATTTAAATAAAGCTTCAGAGGTAAAGGTAAATAATAAAACCTCTGATAAGGTTATAGAAAATAAAGAAAAAGTGGAAAAAGTACAAAAAGTTAATTCTAACAATAATAAAGAAAAAATAGAAAAAGTAAATGAAAAATCTTCTAAAGAGAACAAAGGTGATAAATAAAATAATATAGAGTATTCATTATTTTATTATGTATGATTTATTGAAAATTTAAAATTAATTACTCCTTTCTAGTTTAAATTATAAAACTAGAAAGGAGTTTTTTTTGGAAATTTTACTATTTAATATTTATAAAAAAGATTAAAAATATTATTAAAAATATTATAAATAGTAGAATAACAATAATATAGGGACAATAAATGATAAATTCACAAAAATGTACCTTTTTATATTATTAAAGTTATTAAAAATAGCGAATTATTTTTAATTTATAGTTTGCAATAGTTTACAATAAAAGACTTTATTATAGTTTTTTTTACAAAGTATTGATATTAATCCTCCTATTACATATAATTGTAGTATTGCTAATTTTAAAACTATAATATTTTTAGGTTCAGGTAGGATTTATTTATAATCAATACATTTAATTGTACGTTTACAAATTATGTATTTAAAGTATAGGGGGCTACAAAGGCAGCCATGGAATAAAGAATAAAACAATAAGGAGGAAATAAAATTGGTAAAAACGATAAAGGGTAAACTAGTTTTTCTTGTCGCTATATTAGTAGGTGCAATTGTATATATGGGAGGATATTCAATAAAAAATTTGGATAATGTAAATGAAAAGTCTACTGAAATTTCTAAAAAATGGGTACCTGCCATGGTATATTCCGAGGAATTAAATACAATGACCTCAGATCTTAGAATACTAGAATATGATCATATTATTTCTACTAATGCAGAAATGATGAATGAAAAAGAAAGAGAAATGGAGGAAAAAAGTAAGGAAATAGAAAAATATTTAGCTCTTTACAAAAAAACAGTGGATTCAAAAGAGGATGAAGAGTTATTTAATACTGTAGAAAAGGAGTGGAATGAATATTTACAACAAAATAAGAAAGTAATAGGCTTAAGTAGACAATTAAAAACAGAGGAAGCTGCAAAGATAATGAGAGAAGAATCTAAACAATCCTTTGATAGAGCCTCAGATTCTTTATTGAAATTAGCTCAGTTTAATAAAAACAAAACAGAAAAGGCTAGTTTAGAAGGGGATAAGCATTTTGATACTGCCATGAAAATAAATTTAACTTTAATGGTATTATTATCTGTTATAGGTGGAGTTTTAGGAATGCTTATTATTAAGGGTATAAGAAACTCCTTAAATGTTTTAAAGGGAGAATTAGATGAATTATCTGAAAGAGGTGGAGATTTAACTCAAGAAATAAAAGTTAATTCTAAGGATGAAATAAATGATCTTGCTAAAAGTTTAAATAAATTCATACAAAATATAAAGGATATAATTAAAACCGTTAATGAAAGTGCAAATAGCATTGAAATTGTTGTAGATAGTATAAAAACTAATGTTACAGATTTAAATAATGATGTAGAGGAGGTTTCTGCGACTACAGAAGAACTTTCTTCTAATATGCAAGAAACTGCAGCTTCAGCAGAAGAGATGTCAGCAACTTCTCAAGAGATAGAAAAAGCTATTGAATCCATTGCACAAAAATCCCAGGCAGGCGCTACTCAGGCTGGAGAAATAAATGAGAGAGCAGAACAAACAAAAGAAAATGTACAAGCTTCTCAAAAAAAAGCCAAGGAAATATTTGCAAATACAAAAATAGAACTTGAAAGGGCTATAGAATCCTCAAAGGTTGTAGAACAGATAAATGTACTTTCAGAATCTATAATGGAAATAACATCACAAACAAATCTTCTTGCATTAAATGCAGCTATTGAAGCCGCAAGGGCTGGAGAAGCAGGAAAGGGTTTTTCAGTTGTAGCTGATGAAATAAGAAAACTTGCGGAACAATCAAAGGATACGGTAACAGAAATACAAAATATAACAATTAAAGTAATAGAATCGGTAAAAAATCTTTCCGATAGTTCAAGTAATCTATTAACTTTTGTGTCTACAGATATGGATAATGATTATAAGACTATGCTAAGTGTAGCAGACAAATATAGCGAAGATGCTAGCTTTGTTGATACTCTTGTAACAGATTTTAGTTCAACCTCAGAGGAACTTTTAGCATCTTTGCAGGATGTAGTTAAAACTGTAGATGGAGTAGCACAAGCTGCTAGTGAAGGTGCCGGAGGTACTACAGACATTGCATGTAAAATACTAGAAGTAAATAATAAATCAAATGATGTACTTCAAGAAGCTCTAAAATCAGAAGAAAGCGCTAACAAACTAAAGAAAGAAATTTCTAAATTTAAGATTTAAAGAGTAATTTAGTTTTTTATTCTAATGGCTACCAGGTAGAATATTCTTATGCTTATTTAGATGATATTTACTAGAAATTTGGGGCTTCAAGTTATAATCATCTTATATTCGTGTTTAACTAAAATCTTGATTGAGTTAAAGTTTAATCATAATTAAGTTTTACATTATAAAGCTCATAGAAAATTTGTTCCTTTATTATGAACAAGCTATCTATGAGCTTAAATTTTTTTACTTATAAAGTCAATGCTCTGTTAATTTAAAAGATCTTTAATAATTAATCTAAGAACAAGCTTATAGAATTTTATAGAACGACTATGGGCTTTTATTACTAGGATAAAAATTCTAAATTTTTTAAAAATTAAAATTAATTCTAAAATTTCAAGTAAAAATGAAGATTATGTATTATAATATAAGTAATAAATAAATTATAAAGTTTACCTACCTAATATAAATTCTAAAAAACAACTAAAAAATAATTAGTATATTTAAGGAGGGCTTTTTTATGTATGCAAATTTGTCTAAAGAAATTTGTATTGAAGATACAGAAGACTTAAGAGTAAAAGAGAAGTCAACTCTATCAAAGGAAGGATATAAGGACTATGAGGTTTTTGTATTTACTGTTAAAAATTCTCCAAGTATATTACAAAATAGATTAGAATCACAGGTAGGAGATGTAGTACTCTATTGTTATAAATGGGATAACAATCCTGAACAGATTGTAAGAGTTTATGTAAAAAAGGATTCTTCAAAAAATCTAAATACAAAAGAATGTTGGAAGTTATTAAGAGAGGATATGAAAGAATTAGGAATGGAAATTAAAAAATTAGTAATGCATAAATCTTAAGTATAAAACTGATTGTAATAAAATAAGATATTTTCCTAAAATAGGTATAGTTTTACATGGCCAATATATAAAAATACACTTCATAAACTAAGTCATTTCCCTAATGAGAGCTCTAGATCTAGCTTTATTAAAAATTTTCTAACCGGTGGAGAACTAATCTTGGACTTCTCCACCGGCTTATCACATACTGTGATAAATTAGAAGGATTGTTTAATTGGATAAAATTAAGAATTACCCAAACTTATTCCTATGAGTTTATTCATAGGTTTACCAGTGTACCTTTATATTTTCTATATTTAAATTACATCTATTTAATCTATAGATGTTTTCTTTATACTAATGAGTAAATCCATAAATACCTTGGTTTTCTTCTTCGTGAAATAATATATGAGCATTATTTAAATCATTTATTGCTGTTTTAAAATCTTTTATCAATAGTTCTGCTAAATTATATCCTAGATCTGAACGACAAACTATTCTTTGTATTATTATATGGTTAAGATTTTCAGGGAGAGGGTAAGCTGGTATTTGCCAGCCTTTCATAGCTAGTCTATCTGATAAGTCATAAAGATTCCATTTTACATTAGATGATTCCTTTAGTTTATAACAAACTATAGGAAGATTACTACCATCATTATATATACTGAATAATCCCGTAGCTTCAAGCTCTTTGGAAATATACATAGCTACCTCTTTTGTGCGTTCATGAATTTTTTTATATCCTTCAAAACCAAAGCGTAGGAAATTATAATATTGTCCTATAATTTGGCTTCCAGATCTAGAAAAATTAATAGCTAAGGTTGGCATTTTGCCACCCAAATAACTTACTTCAAATATTAAATCTTTAGGAAGATATTCTTGATCTTTCCACAGAATCCAACCTATTCCTGGATAAACTAATCCATATTTATGACCGGATGCATTTATAGAAACTACATTTTTAAGACGAAAATCCCACAAAATTTCTGGATTAATAAATGGGGTGAAAAAGCCACCAGAGGCAGCATCTACATGAATATATACCTTCATATCATGCTCATTATTATATTTTTCAATGGCATCATCTAAAGCCTTAATATCATCAAATTTACCTGTATAAGTTATACCTAAAATACCTATAATTCCTATAGTATATTCATCTACATAATCAAGAATTTTATCTATATTTAAACTTAGATTATCCTCATCCATAGGAACGGTACGCATTTCAATATCCCAATATACACAGAATTTTTCCCAACATACCTGATAACCAGATGATATTACTAAGTTAGGTTTCTTCTTATTAATATCAATACCTAATTTTTCAGCTTGATCACGCCAACGGAATTTCATAGACAGGCCACCTAACATACAAGCTTCTGAAGAACCTACAGTAGAGGTACCTAAGAAGTTCATATCCTTTGGGACATTCCAAAGATCTGAAATAATATTAACACAGCGATTCTCTATTTCGGCGGTTTGTGGGTATTCAGACTTGTCAATAGCATTTTTTTGTAAGGTTTCGGCCATAAGTTTGGTAGCTTTATCTTCCATATAGGTTTGACAAAAAGTAGCTAAATTTAAGCGTGCGTTACCTTCATTCATAAGTTCATCTTTAATCATACGATAGGCTATATCAGGTGCAATAGAATTTTCATTAATTTTATACTTAGGAATTGAGTAGTTATCCTTAGTAATACCAAAAATGGGGGTAGCATAGGTATCATTACTTTGTTTGTTTTTCGAAGAGTAGAGCATAATAAAAAAACCTCCTTAAAGTTAAATATATAAAATTAATTTGTTAAAAATTTCAAAAAAAACAAATTGTTAGTAATATTATAATAGTAAAGAAAGAATGATGCAAAGCCATTTATGCTTCAAATCTCCGCAAATATGAAAGTATTCCTTCATATATTAGAATAAAGTCATTGTTTTTATTAAGTTAAGTAGGTTTATTATTTCTTATGTTCAATTATAATATGTACACTAGATAAAATGGTTATTAAATTTTTTTAAAAATAAGTATATAAGATTTAGTCATTTTATATAAAAAAGTTTATTTAAAAGATAAAACAAAAAATAAGCAATGTATAAATTTGAACAGATAAAATTTTTATATTTATAGTGGTATAATTAGGTATGTACTTTAAATATAACAATAATTTATCAATACAATAATGATGAATTATCAACATAGTTACCAAAGTGTTATATTCAAAAAATAGTATAAAAAGAAGAGAGGTGAGTTTTAGTGAGGGTTTGATAATTATTGTACATTTTCTCACTAAATATAATCCATGAGCAATTGTGTATTTTGTAATTATAATCCTACAGAAATAATAGCAGAAAATAGAGTTGCGTTTGCTATATTAGACAAATTTCCAGTAAATGAAGGACATACATTAATAATTCCTAAAAGACATTTTCAAAGTTTTTTTGAAGCTACAGAGGAAGAAGTAAAAGGAATTTATTCTCTTATGCACGAAGTTAAGGAAATGCTAGATATTCAGTATGAACCAGCAGGATACAATGTAGGGGTAAATATAGGATATGATGCTGGACAAACTATAATGCATCTTCATATTCATTTTATTCCAAGATATAAAGGTGATGTAGTAAATCCTAGAGGAGGAATAAGAAAGTTAAAAACTCCTCTAATAGAATATGATGGTTAAAAATTATGTAATATTAAAGAGGAGGTGATTAATACGTTTTTAACAAATAGATTTGTAATAGAATTAGACGAGAGATATTATAATCAAAAGGATTTAATAAAGGCAACCTGTGAGTATTTAAACAATCAGGGGAAAAAGTGTCAAATAGTTAATTATTATACATTACTTATTGATGGTAAAAAATATTTAGTTACAGAAAGAAATTTAAATATTGCTGTAATACCAGTTCAACAGGTAATGTTAAAGGAAATGAAAGATTAATATAATTGAGTACAGTATATTTAAAAGAGGAAGTATTCTATAATATCAAAGGCTGTGAAAAGATGATAATAATTAGGCAATAGATTTAATTTTAACACCGTAAACATAAAAAATACATGTAATAACTAATTTATTTGGCTAAGTAGCTCTAAATTTGGCTCCATTAAAAATTTTCTACCTCATGGAGACACTATCATTGATTTCACCACCGGCTTTTCATGTCCGTGAGGAATTATAAAAATTTTTAATTCCCAAAGAATTAAGAACCACTAAAGCTTATTTATATGTTTATTACTTGTATTTTTTATATTTGCTATATGAAAATTAAATCTATTTTATTTTAAGATATTCTAAATGTTTATTAATTATTCATAGGTTACACTGGTCATAAATAATCCTTGACTTGGGGCAGTAGAGCCTGCTTTTCTTCTATCTTCTGCTTCTAGTATGGTTTTTACGTCCATAGGGCTTAGATTGTGTAATCCTATTTCTATAAGGGTACCTGTTAATATTCTTATCATTTTATGTAGGAATCCACTACCTAAATATACTATATCTACATAGCCATCCTTTTTTATAATATCTATGCTATAAAGAGTTCTTACAGTGGATTTCTTTTTTGATCTTGCTGCAGTAAAAGATGCAAAATCATGTCTTCCTACTAAATAAGTACAAGCTTCTTTCATAGCCTCTATATCTAGAGTTTCTGGTACATGATAAGAGTATTTCCTAGAGAATACATCATGAAGTTTTTTATTACAAATCTTATAGGTGTATTTTTTCTTTTTAACATTTAATCTAGAGTGAAATCTCTCATCTACATGAAAGGCGTCATAAACTACAATATCTTTAGGTAAGTATTCATAGCAATAGTTTAATATTTCATTTGTAGAACCTTGAAAATTTGTATGAAAATTAGCTACCTGCATATTTGCATGTACGCCTGCATCTGTTCTACCAGAACCTATTAGGTTTACATCTTCTCCTGTCATAAGAGAAAGTACATTTTCAATTTTCCCTTGAATAGTATTGTCATTTTCTTTTTGCTTTTGCCAACCGTTATATTTAGAACCATCGTATTGTATGTATAATTTTATATTAGTCATATTTAGTACTTCCTTTACAAATATATTTAGATAATTAGTTTTATTTAGATATTACTTTTTAATCTTTTCTAAATTTGTTTTAAATCAGGCTTTTTTGGATCTATAAATATGGTTTTGTTTGTGTAGTATATAACCATACCTGGTTTTGCTCCATTGGGCTTGTGAACATTTTTAACTTCTGTGTAGTCTACAGGAACCTTTGTAGAGTCTTTAGATTTACTATAAAAGGCTGCTAAGGTGGCAGCTTCTTCTAAAGTTTTTTCTGGAATATTTCCTTGGAAATTTTTAACTATTACATGGGAGCCAGGTATATTTTTTGTATGCATCCAAATGTCATGATTGCTAGCAAATTTTAATGTTAGGTAATCATTTTGTATATTGTTTTTTCCTACATAAATATCTATGCCATCTGAGGAAATAAAGTGTAGGGGCTTTGTATTTTTTATCTTTTTATTATTTTTCTTTTTAAATTTAATATAGCCTGTTTCAATAAGTTCTCTTTTTATCTCATCTATATCATCATAACTATCTGCATTTTTTATACTAGTTAAAACGGAATTTAGATATTTTAACTCATCACAAGTAAGTTCTATTTGTTCTTTAGCTGCAACTTCAGTCTTTTTTAGCTTATTGTATTTTTTAAAGTATTTTTGTATATTATCAGAAGGATTTTTGTTAGGGTCTAGCTTTATATCCATGTATTCATTAGTGTAATAATTTAAAAGATTTACTTTATCCATGCCTTTTTTAAGAGCATATATGTTAGCAGTTAAAATTTCTCCACATATTTGGAATTTTTCTTTTTCACCGCAGTCTTTTAAATTCCCTTCTAATATTTTAATCTTCTTTTCGCATCTTTCAATGTTTAAATTCATTAATTTATTAAGATCAGAGCTTTTAGAATTTAATCTATCTGCCTTATCTTTTTGAAAGTAAAAGGATTCTATAAGAAGAGAAGGGCTTTCATAGTGTATATTTTTAAAGTTATTCAAACTATGAAGATCTACACAATAAAAATCTTTTACAGTATCCGTATCTAAATAACAGTTAAAAGAGAAATTTTTATTTTCTAGGTCATCAAATATACTTTTTGTAGCAACATATATTTCATCCATGTTTTCTAAAGTAATTTCTAGATTATTTTCTTTTTCTAATCTATAAAAAATTTCCTTGGAAAAAGGTCTTGCGATTCCCGTAAAAATATTAGAAAACATAGCTTTATTAAGCTTTACATTATTGTTTTCTATATAATTTTTAAAATTCTCTAGTGAAAAATTAAAAGGGCTTAGTTTTAAAGAGGCTGGTGGATATACATATTCTATAGAGGGATAAAGATTTCTTACACTATTTATTTCAGGGGTAACATGTTTTATGCTATCCATTATTAGATTATCCCTTTCTCTTACTAGAGTTATATTACTATGCCTTCCCATAATCTCTATAATTAATGTATATATGCTATTAAACCCCATTTCGTCAGCACTTTCAAAATCTATTAATGCTATTCTATCAGTATCCAATTGTCTTATATTTATTATTTTAGAAGAATTTAAATATTTTCTAAGAACCATACAAAACATAGGAGGCTGCATAGGATTTTTCTTAGGAATATCCGTAAAATGTATTTTAGGGTATACAGCACTAGAACTAATTAAAAGTTTGTAAGTTTTTCTATTATTTTTTATGGATAAAACTATTTCATCCTTTTCCGGCTGAGTTACTTTATCTACTCTACCATCTAATATTTTGGTTTTCATTTCATTTATTATACTAAATAAAAAAATCCCATCTAAAGCCATAAATATTCCTCCTTAAAATGGTATAATATAATGTATATAGCAATATATGCTAATATTAAAGGCTATTAAACTTATATTAGTATACCATTTTAATTTTTTAAAATAAAGTTTATATTTTGTATATTGATATTAAAACACTGTCGTAGTAAACTTATTTTTAGGAAATTAAACTAAAATAAAATTATATTTTATGTAAGATTAAAAGCTATTAATAAAAATAATTATAAGTGATAATGTAAAGGATGTGACAAGTATGGAGTTTACTAAAATGACTGGAAACGGTAATGATTTTATAGTTTTAGATGACAGAAAGGGAGAGCTTATAGGAAAAGAAAAGGAATTAGCACAAAAATTATGTAATAGACATTTTAGTATAGGGGCAGATGGTATTTTATTTGTAAGGGAAAGTAATACAAATGCTCAAATACAAATGGTAATAATAAATGCAGATGGTTCTTATGCTTCTATGTGTGGAAATGGTATAAGATGCTTTGCAAAATATGTATGGGAAAAAGCTATAGTAAAAGAAAATCCTATGATAATAGAAACAGGAGATGGATTAAAGGAAGCTTTTTTAGATATTGAAGAGGATAAAGTAAAATATATTACGATTAATATGGGAGAGCCTATATTTAAAGGAGAAAAGATATCTAATGAAAAGGAAAAAATAATAAATAAAAGTATTAGAGAAAATAATAAGGAATATTCCATAACAGCCTTTCATATGGGAGTACCTCATACTATAATATTTGGCAACTTAGATGAATATGATATAGGAGAAGGTAAAAATATAGAAACATTACCTCTATTTAAGGAGGGAACTAATGTAAACTTCTGTGAGGTAGTGGATAAAAATAAAATAAAGGTAAAAACCTGGGAAAGGGGTGCAGGACAAACTTTAGCTTGTGGTACTGGAAGTTGTGCATCAGCTATAGCAGCTAATTTATTAGGTTATACAGGAAAGTCTACAGAGGTAATATTGCCTGGTGGGAAACTTTTCATAGAAATTAAAGAAAAGGGTGTTTTTATGAAAGGCCCTGCGGAGATTTGTTTTAGAGGGGAAATAGATGTATAAATGTTTAAGAAAGGCTTTAAAAATATAGGATATTTTATAATAGTTTTTTTAGTTATTGGTTTAGTTGGGTGTAAAAGTCACAGAATATCAGAAGGTGAAAAGGCAGATATCCCTAAATTCACAGAAGTAATAGCATTAAAAAGAGAAAAAGACTCTTCAGATATATATAATATTGAAAATGGGGATATAGACAAAACTATGGAAACCAAAGATGTGGTAGATGTAAAGTATAATAATAAAAATAAGACTTATGTTTTTACAAATTTTATAGAAAAGGGTAATGAGCTTAACAAAAACAAAATAACTATAATAAAGAATGGGAAGCAAACAATTTTAGATAACTTTTATTCAGCATCAGATGTAGATATTTCAAAGGAAGGTAATAAAATAGCCTATAGATCCTTTAAAAAAGATTCTCTGCAAAGTGCAGAAGGCATGAAAATATATGATTTGGAAAATAGAAAAGAAATAAAAATAAAAAGTGATGTATTGGTATCAGGAAATCTTTTTAAATGGTTAAATGAAGATGAAATATTATATTATGGAATAAATTCTGAAAAAGAAAATAAAGCTAAAATATATAAATATAATGTTAAAGAAAATAAAGAAGAGGTATATGTAGATAATATAGAGGGTATTTGTACTTATTTTATGCCTAATGGGGATGATGTGCTTTTACTAAGTAGACAGGGAGATAAAATTAACCTTTCTTACTATAATAAAAAAGATAATAGTTTCAAAAAAATAAGTGAAGAAGTAAGCCTAATATATAAAGGAACAAAATCTGCAAAAAACATGTATTTTCTAGGGAAAAATGATTTAGAAAACAAAGATTATTTATATAAAATTGATGGAAATACATTGAATTTAACCAAGCTTACTTATGACTTTCCACCTAAAATAGATATAAATGGTGGTATTGTTTCAGATAAAAATGGTAATATATATTTTTCTGGTTATGAGGATTTAAAAGAACAGCCTTTAAATGAAATATATGTTTATAAAGAAAAAGATGATGCAGTAGAAATAATGTCTGATGAAGAAAATTCTTATTATATAATGGGAGAAAAGTAATCTAAAAAAACAAATTAAATATAAGCTATAGACAATTAAAGTTTAAGAAATGGAGATCTTTAATTATCTATAGCTTTTTATTTTTTTACAGTCAGAATTAAGAACTACTAAGGCTTATTCATATGGTTTATTACGTATATATTTTTATCTTTGCTATATTAAAATTAAATCTATTTTTAAATTTGAAGTGAAGTTTTAGTTAGAAATAATATATAAAGTAGTACTAAATTAATATTTCGAAGGGAAGTGTTTACTTTTTATATATGTGTCTATAATATAGATAAATTTTGAAAAATTAGTATAGGAGAGAATTAAATATGAGCTTTTCTATGAATCATCTAGATTTAGATGAAATTATTCCAAACTCTAAAGAACTAAGAGTTAAAAAACAGTGTCAGAATATAGACTTTAGTACTTTAAGGGTAGAGTCATCTTTACTAAAATTATTACCAGACCATATTTGTAGAAAACATAATATATTACCACTAAAAATAATTGATGAACAATTATATATAGCATCTTCAAGTTATTTAAAAGAAGAGGTTTTGTATAAAATATCCTTTATTACAGGTAAAAATATAAAAATAGTACTTTGTAATAGAGAAGATATTCTAGGAGCTATAAAGAGATTCTATACAAATTATGAAGAAAAATATAATGCCCAAGGAATAAAGGAAGAAAAAGTTATACCTTATGAAGAAAATAAAGAAAAAAAGTTAGAAGGACCTATAATAAAGTTAACAGATTCTATAATAGAAGAGGCTGTTTGGCGAAAGGCTAGTGACATACATATAGAACCCTTCAAAGATTTTGCCTTAATAAGATTTAGAATAGATGGTATTCTAATAGAATTCAAAAAAATATCCAAAAAAATTTACATGTCTATTTGCACTCGTATAAAAATAATGAGCTATATGAATATAGCAGAAAAAAATATCCCCCAGGATGGTAAAATACAAAATAATTATAGGGAGAATAATGACTTTAGAGTATCCACATTGCCCACAGTATATGGTGAAAAATTAGTTATAAGAATACTATATAAAAATGAAAAAATATCAGATTTAAATTCCTTAGGATTTTTAAAAGAAGATAGAAAAAATATAGAAAAAATGCTTAAAAAACCTAATGGATTAATTTTGGTTACTGGACCTACAGGCAGTGGTAAATCTACAACTTTATATTCTATGCTTCAATATATAAACAACAAAGAAAAAAATATAATAACTATTGAAGAGCCGGTAGAATATACTATAGCTGGTATAAATCAAGTTAATGTAGATTATAAAAGGGATTTAACTTTTTTAAAAGGCTTAAAGTCAATATTAAGACAAGACCCGGATATAATAATGGTAGGAGAAATTAGAGATGAAGAAACAGCTAAAGTAGCGGTAAGGGCTTCTATAACAGGACATTTGGTTCTATCTACGTTGCATACTAATGGAGCTTTAGAATCCATAGTAAGACTTTTAGATATGAATATAGAGGCATATATTTTAAGTGATGCTTTAAGGGGGATTATTTCACAAAGGTTGGTAAGAAAAATATGCCCTCATTGCAAAGAATCTTACAGACCCTCAAAAGAAGAAAAAGAATTTATAAATATAAAAGAAGATTTTCTACTATATAGAGGTAGAGGATGTCACAAGTGCAATAATACGGGTTATTTAGGTAGAAGTATTATTTATGAATATATAAACATTGACAAAGAAAAAAAGAATTTAATTAAAAATATAGTAAAAGACAATAATGAAAAAATTCTTTTAGAAAATAACTTAAAAGAAAATATTAATAAAGCATTAAAACAAGGAAGGACATCCTTTAGTGAAATCCAAAAAATAATATAAAGTTTAGCTACTAAACATCCTTATCAAAGGAACAGCTAGGCTGATTTAAGCCTCATTTTCAATACGTATTTATAAGAAAATTCTCTAAATTTAAAAAAATTTTTATTTTAGAAAGGAAGTGAATAAAAATATAGATATGGATTTATTTTATTATAAGGCTAAGGATATTAAAGGAAATGTACTAAAAGGAACCTGTAATGAAAAAGAAAAAGTTAATATTTATAAAGAATTAAGAGAAAAGGGATATTTCTTATTAAATATAACTAATAAAAATATATTTAAAATAAGAAGTGAAAAAATTACATTAAAGGACTGCTCAATTTTATGCAATAAACTTTATATGCTCATGGCTTCAGGGATAAACATAACAGATGCTATAAATATAGTTTATGAGGATTTTAATAATACTCCTGTAAAAAATAGTCTCTATACTATAAAAAATAATATATTAAGAGGAGATAGCATTTATAATAGCTTTAGAGCTTTTAGTAATATATATCCTAAATTTTTATTGAGTATGATATATATAGGAGAGGAAAGTGGAAGAATTCAATATGTTTTTTCTGATTTGAAAAATTTTTATGAAAATAAATATAAATTTAATAAAGAAATAAAAAATGCATTAATATATCCTGTAATAGTTCTAATAGCATTTATAATAATGTTATATATACTTATACATATGGTAGTTCCAAGCTTCATAGGAATATTTAATGAATTAGGAGGCAACATTCCTAAAAAGACTTTAGGTATGATTACCGCAATTAAAGTTTTTAATGTTATTCTAGGAATATTATTTATAAGTATAAGTTTTATTTTGTTAAGTAGCAAATTTTTTTATAAAAGATACAAAATAAAGTATGCAATTGATAATTTAAAAATAAAAACACCAATATTAGGTCAAATCTATAAAAACATCTTTATATGCAATTTTTCTAATAGCATGAATTTAATGATT
Organism: Clostridium sp. CTA-1; assembly: GCF_054768215.1. Taxonomy (NCBI): domain Bacteria; kingdom Bacillati; phylum Bacillota; class Clostridia; order Eubacteriales; family Clostridiaceae; genus Clostridium; species Clostridium sp. CTA-1. Next base: position 126,505 of record NZ_BAAAAP010000010.1, on the reverse strand, counting down.
AAGTCAGGCATTCCTATAAATAAATCTCTAAATTTATTAGAAGAAATTACGGATAATTATATATTTAAAGAGAACATAAAAAATTTAAATAAGAATATAAAAGATGGAAAGAGTATAAGCTTTTCTTTAAATAAATGTGATTTCTCTAACAAGATACTTTTATCAATGGTACGTGTAGGAGAAGAAAGCGGAAAGTTAGAAGAAAGCTTTTATAGTGTTTATAATATTTTGAAGAAGGATTTAGAAGAAAAATTAAAAGTAAGTGTAAAACTTATAGAACCTACAATAATAATTTTCATGTCTTTAATAATATGCATAATATTCCTTTATGTGTTTATTCCAATGATGAATTTAGTGGACTTAATTTAAAAATCTATTTAAATTAAACAAATAGTATAACTTATTTCTAATATTAAATGGTTATATAATTTTAAAACTATATGAAATACTTATATAAAATTGAATTATATAAATGTATTCTAAATTACAGTATTAATGATTTATAAAAAACAATCATCTTATTTATAAATTATTTCAACTATTAGTATAGGAGGATAGATGTATGAAATTAACTCTAAAAAAAATGAAAAAAAAGAAAGGGTTTACACTTATAGAACTCATGGTGGTTATTTCTATAATATTAGTGTTAGCTAGTTTCTTAGTACCAAAACTCACAGCTTATAAGGATAAGGCAAAGGACACTAAAGCTATAAATACAGGGAAGCAAATACAGGTAGCAGCTATCAATAGCTATAACGAAAACAATGAAAGCTTTAATAGTAACAATTTAAAAGAAGATATAGAAACTTTTACAGGAATTAAAGTAGATTCAGCCAGTGAATCTAAGATTGGAGAGGCAGTGGATGTTGCTTATAAAAGTGATAATGAAAATTATATTGTACAAATAGATCTTGAAGGAAATAGTTATAGCGTAAAAAAGGATAATAAAACTATATTTCCTAAATAGCATAAAGTAAAATTACAATTTAAAAATTGTTGTTAAAGGATTTTTAAATATTTTGAGTAAGTATCCCCTAAAAACAAACTTCATTTTAAACAAATAATAACCTCATAAAATTTAAAAAGGAGTGAAAGTATTGGATAAATACATACATAAGAAAGGTTTTACGTTAATAGAAATAATGTTTTTTATGAGCTTATGTATTATAGTATTTACTGTTAGTTTTACCAAAATATCTGGCTATAACAAAATAAAAAATAATATTGCAGTAGATGAAACGGGAATTTCTTTGGTGAACTTTATAAATAATTCTAGAGAAAGATGTAGAGAAGAAAAAAAGCAGGGTTATATTTATTTTGATATTAAAGAAAACAAGATGGGATTCAATATAGCCTATATATGTAAAGAAGATTTTTATTTTCCAGATGGAATTGTTTTAGAGTCAGTAAATTCGCCAGGAGGAAAAATAGCTATAGACAATAGAGGTTTTACTAGTGATGCTTGTACTTTGAAGTTTAAAGATAATGGAGGGAAAACACACAAAGTAACTATTTGTGTTGGAACAGCTCATGTGGAATTTAAAGGATAAAAAAGGATTTATAATGATAGAGATATTATGTGCTTTGTCAATATTTATAATGCTTTTATCAGGTGCTTTAGTAGCTAGCAAAAATGCTTCTAAAATAAAATGTGAGTATAGGGAAAGAGAAAAATATATAGGACTTTTACAGGGGGTAAAAAATGAAGTTATGTACAATTTTACTTATGAGGATTTAAAAGATTTGAAAGAAGAAAATAAAATATATATACATAAAGATGAAATGAACTGGGATTTTCACCAAAATAAAGATACAAAAATGCTATTTACAAACATTGTACCCCAAATGGAACCTTACTTAGAAATGAGAATTACTGAAACAGAGATCTTTAAAGTTAATTTAATATTAAATTATGAAGCAAGAAAAGAAAAAAAGAGGGTTCACTGTGAATTTTATAAAGGTAGGTACAAAAGATGATAAAGAGGAAAGGTTTTTCTATAATAGAAATTTTAATAGGATTATCAATTATGTCTATAGTGAGTCTTTATATAATTAAAATTACTGTAAGATACACAAGTAATTATAAAATTAAAAAGGAAGAAACCTTAGAGACTGTTTATATGGAAGAAGCTTTTAATCTTATAAAGTATGTTCTAGATAAAGAAGCATCATCAAAGGTTATAGAAGATGTTATAAAAGTAGAAAGAGCAGATGATAAAGGATATGACTATATAAGAAAAGATAGGGCTGGAAATATAATTATAAGTTATGGTGCTAAATATTCTCCTACTACTAATAATATCTGTAGAGGGGTAAAAGAATTTAATGTAAAAGAAAAGGGTGATGTAATACATTTAAAGATAGTAGGAAAGAAAGGGAAAGAATATATAAGATGTTTAATAAAAAAAGAATAAAAAAGGGATATATACTTTTGTATGCATTATTTATGGGCTGCTTATGTATATTTTCTAGTTTCTTCATACTTAAAATGGAAAACATAAAGTGGCAAAATAGCGGTAAGGAACTTAGAGCTTTAAGCAAAGTAAATAATGTACAAAAGGATAGAGAATATGTGTTATCTTATATAGATAAGTTTTTTTATGACAATATAGATAATATAAATTCAGATAATATGGATAAATTTATAAGAAGTTTAGATAAGAATTTTAAAGTTACTTTAAGTAATAGTTCGGCTTACTTTTATAATGGAGATTTAATAATAGATTATTACAAAAATAAACTTTTTTATAAGCAAGAAAAATACAAAATTTCTACTAAGGATTCTAATATAGCTTATAAAAGGGCGTATGTATCCTATGAAAGGAAAGTGAGTAATTAATTGTTTAAAAATATTAACTTGTTGGAAATGGATAAAAGCAATATATGTTTAAAGGACATGAGATTTAATAGCTTAAAAGAAAAAAGTCTTATAGAGAATAATATAATAAAAATAGTTAATATGGAAAAGAGAAAATTGTATCTAATACTAGAAGGGGAGAGAGTATATGCTAAATTTATAACATTACCTAGAATAAATAACAAAAATAAAATAAATGAAATAATAAAAAATGAATTGATATATGAATTTAGTGATATAGACAATATATTATATAGTTATGATATTTTAAAGAAAAATAAAACTAATATGGAAAGTATAATTTTTTGTATAAATATAGGCAATAATAAAATATTAAAAAAGTGCATGGCACAGTGCGAAAATATAGCAGGTATATATTCCATACAATTTTCTGTATTAAATTTATACAGGGAATATATAAAGGAAAAAAATTATATTTTTTTATTTAAGCATAAAAAATACACTTACATAATACTTTATTCAGAAAATAATTTAATTTATAGTAATTTTATTTATGAAGGGGAAAAGGAAGATCACAAAATAGAAAGGGTTTTAAAAAAAGCGGAAGAGCTAAATATAAACTTAAATACTATATATGGAATAAATATAGAGGAAAGTTCTATAAAAGATAAGCTAAAAGAATACAACTTTGTATCTTTACAAAAATTTAGAGAAAAAGATTATAAAAAAATAATATAGTGGAGAAAAAGAAAGTGAAAATTAATTTTATACCAGAAAGCTATATAGAAATAAGCCATAAAAAATCTATAAAAAACCATATAGTATTAATAATTATTCTATTAACTATAAATATTATATTTTTTAATAAAGTATTATGGAGTATGAAAAGGATGGATGTGATAAATGAAGAGATTCATAGTTTAAATCTAAAAAAAGAGAGGAAAAATACTAATAATCACAAAACAGATAAAAACTACAATCTTTTTATAAATCTATGGGAAAATACAAATGAAGGAATTATAGTGGACAGCTTTAATATAAAAGAAGGTAGGGCAATTTTAGAGGGAAGATGTTTAGATTTAAATAATTATTATAGTTTATTAAATTTATTAGAAAAAGATAAAAAAATAAATATTAAAAATTTAGATGTACCAGAAAAAGAAGAGGATTTTTATAAATTTAAATTTATTTTGGAGTGATAAAATTGAAAAGATTGAACATATATAGAATTGTTTTTATAATAAATTTATTAATACTTCCAGCTATTATATTATTTAATATAAATTTAAATAATAAGGTTAGTTTAATCGAGGAAGAAAAAAACAGGCTGCAGTTAAGTTTTCAAAATATAAATAGTGTTAAAAGCATAGATTGTACTTATATTTTAGAAAAATTAAGTGAAAATCCTTATGTAAGTGTTAAAAGCATAGAAAATGAAAAAAATAATATATATGTAAATCTAAAATACTATGGGGAAAATGAGGATTTAAAAAAGTTTTTAAGTAATGTGAATTCTTCAAAAAACTTTAGAAGTATTAAAAATTTAAATATGAATACTAAGAAAATAAAAAACAGCACTAATGAAAATAATAATAAGTATGGTAATGAAAGTGGTGAAGAAGTTAATAATAGTTACAGTAATGAGGAAGAAAAACAGGTAGATATTACATTACAGTATGTAAAAAGTTAAATTAAATAAAGTAAAAGTTAATTTAAAAATAATTTTTATCAAATCTGAATTTGGATTTAATGAATTTTAATATTTTATAATAATAATAAATTATTGTTACATAAATATTTTAATTGAAAATATAATTTTTTAGTAAAGATGGTGGTGGGTTTGCAGAATATTATTTTAATAGGTATGCCTTTAAGTGGGAAAAGCACCTTAGGTAGAGAACTTAGTAAGATTTTAAAATATGATTTTATAGATACGGATGTACTTATAGAAGAAATAGAAGGTAAAAATATAAAAGAAATATTTAAAATATATGGGGAAGATTATTTTAGAGAAAAGGAATTAGAAATTATAAACAAGCTAAAAAAAGAAAAGAATAAGGTTATATCTACAGGTGGGGGGCTTCCCATATATAATGAGAACATATATAAATTAAAGAATATTGGCTTTACAGTATACCTTAAGGTGCCATTAGAAGAGTTAATCAAAAGAATGGTAAAAAAAGAAAATAACACAAGGCCTCTTTTAAAAAACAATGATACAAAATTTTTAGAGGGAATGTACAAAGAAAGAATAGATATTTATGAAAAAGCTCATACTATAATATGTAATACTAGCAAAGAGGAAAGCTTAATTGCAATTGTAAGAGCCTATAAAAAGTGTAAGGGTATATAAAAGAAAAAAATAACAATATATGTATTTTATGAAAAAATATTTGCAAATACCCATAATATTATTTGCAAATAAAGTGAAGTTTTGATAAAATATCATTGTTTGAGTATTATATAGGACAGCATATAGTATCATTAAAAAGGAGAAGGCTTTAAAGGTGAATAATATATTGATCGTTAATGGACCTAATTTAAATTTATTAGGTAAAAGAGAGCCGGATGTATATGGCAATATTACCTTGGAAAATATAAACAAAGAAATAAAATCACATTTTAAAAATGAAGATTTAAAAATAGATTTTTTTCAAAGTAATGAAGAAGGAACAATTATAAATAAAATAATTGCATCAGAAGAAAAATATAATGCTATAGTTATAAATCCTGCAGCCTATTCTCATTATAGTATAGCTATATTAGATGCTATAAGAAGTATAAATATCCCTGTAGTAGAAGTTCACTTAAGCAATATATATAGAAGAGAAGAATATAGAAAAAAATCTGTTACTGCGGAAGCTTCTTTAGGTGTTATTAGTGGATTTGGTTATTATGGATATATAATGGCTATAGAATTTATTTTAAATAATTTAGTAAGGAAAAAATAGCATTGTATTATATTAAAAAAATTGGTATATAAGGCCTTACAAAGGTTATAATATAAAAAGGAATATTTAGTTTTGGAGGGATACATAAATGATATCAGCAGGAGATTTAAGAAAAGGAACTACTTTTGAACAAGATGGACAAGTATACGTAGTTGTAGAATTCCTACATGTAAAACCAGGTAAAGGAGCGGCTTTCGTAAGAACTAAGTTAAAGAATGCCATAACTGGAGCTGTAACAGAAACAACTTTTAATCCAACTGCAAAACTTCAAGAAGCAGTTATTGAAAGAAAAGAAATGCAATATTTATATACTGATGGAGAATTATATTACTTCATGGATCAAGAAACTTTTGAACAAATCCCATTAAATTATGATAAAGTTGAAGAAGCTATAAAATTCTTAAAAGAAAATATGTTTGCTACAATAAAATTCTTTAAAGGAGAAGCTTTCTCAGTAGAAGCACCAAACTTTGTTGAATTAACTATATCTCATACAGAACCAGGTGCAAAAGGAAATACTACTAGTAACGTAATGAAACCAGCTACATTAGAAACTGGAGCCACAATTCAAGTTCCATTATTCGTAAATGAAGGAGAAACTATCAGAGTAGATACAAGAACTGGTGAATATATGGAAAGAGTTTAGTCTATACTATAGATAGTATAATTTGTAAGGATGTGATTTTGTGAAATCTATTACTTCAAAGGTATCCTATTTAAAAGGTCTTATAGAAGGGCTAGAGGTTAAAGAGGATAGTAAAGAAGGAAAAATAATTTCTGTTATGTCGGATATATTACAGGACATAGCTTATGAAGTTGAAGATATGAAAGAATCTCAAAGTATAATACAGGAATATGTAGATACTATAGATCAAGATTTACTTTCCCTTCAGGAAGATTTTTATGATGAAGATGAAGATGAGGATTTTCTAGAAGACTTTATGGGAATAGAATGTCCTATGTGTGATGAAACCATCTATATTGATAAAGATGTATTTGGAGGTAAAGCAAATATTTGTTGTCCAAATTGCCACAAAGAAATATCCTTAAACAATATATGTAGTTGTGACTATGAATGTGAAGAATTAAAAAATAAAAACGATTAGTTAAACACCTTATAAGATTAAAATCTTATAAGGTGTTTTTTTTATACAAAAAATTATACGGTATAACCTATTACTATCATTAATAATCTGAAAAAGAATAAAACAAAGAAACATTTAATAATTATTTTAATAAAGTTTTTGGAATAATTTCGTTAAGTTTGAAATAGATATTTTATAAAGAAAGGAGATGATAAATTTGTATACAAAAGAAATTCTAAATATACTTCCAAGTCATATAAGTAGATTAATATGTGATTTAGATGAAGTAGATAAACTTCAAGAAATAAGGTTTAAAATAGGAAAACCTATATGTTTCCAAGTAGGCAATAGAGAAAAGCTTGCATCTTATGAAGTGAAAAGAGAGGATATAAAGTCTATAGTTCAAAGAATGAGCAATTACTCTATTTATAGTTTTGAAGAAGAAATAAAACAGGGATACCTAACTATAAAAGGCGGTCATAGAGTTGGTATATGTGGTAGATGTGTAATAGATGGAGGCAAAGTTAAAACTATAAGAGATATAAGTTCTTTAAACATAAGAATTTGTAGAGAAATATATAATGCCTCAAAACTAGTCATGCCTTATATAGTAGAAAATGGACAGGTCTTAAATACTATAATAATTTCGCCACCTAAATGCGGTAAGACTACCATAATAAGGGATATATCTAAAAAAATATCTGACGGAGTGGATGCCTTAAATTTAAAAGGTCAAAAAGTATCTGTTATAGATGAAAGAAGTGAAATTGCTGGGAGTTATAATGGTGTTCCTCAGTTAGATGTGGGTTTAAGAACGGACGTTTTAGATAATTGTCCTAAAAGTGAAGGTATAGTAATGGCTATAAGAAGTATGGCACCAGAAGTAATAATCTGTGATGAAATAGGAACCTATAAGGATGTAGAAAGTATACTTATTGCTTTAAATTCAGGAGTAAGTTTAATAACAACTATACATGGCTTTGGAGTGGAGGATATTTATAATAGGCCTGTTTTTAAAGAAATAGTAGAAAATAAAGTTTTTAAAAGAGCTATAGTTCTAAGCTCTAAACAATCTGTAGGTACTTTAGAATATGTATATGATTTTAATAAGAAAACCAAGCTTTATTGTAGGATAATTTAATAAAAACTTTTCTTAAAAAATAGGAGTGTACAAAACTATGTTTAAAATTTTAGGAAGTTTATTAATTTTTGTTGGAAGTTTATATTGGGGGATAACTACTGCTAATAAATTTAAATATAGAAGAGATGAACTTTTAGAATTGGAGCGATGTGTAAGTGAACTAAAAAATGAAATAACCTATACCTATACTTCCATACCAGATATATTAATGAATATATCCTTAAAAAGTAAAAAACCTATAAGTACTTTGTTTAAAAAAATTTCCAATATGCTCTATGAAAATAAAGTGAATAGTATTTATGAAGCTTTTAATAAAGGTTTTTTAGAGGAAAAAGACAATATGGCACTAAAAGAGGAAGATATAGATATAATATTAGATTTATCTAAAAATTTGGGCCAGTGGGATCCAAAGGGACATGAAAACATAATAGAGTTAACTCTTTATAATTTGAAGAAACAAAGTGATAGAGCAGAGGAAACCATGATAAAAAATATGAAAATGTATAAATATTTGGGCTTTTCTATAGGGGCTGTATTGGTGATTATATTTATATAAAAAATACTAAAAATACTATATGAAAATATATAGGTTAAAAAGGGGGTATAACATGCTGGACATACAGTTGATTTTTAAGATAGCGGGAGTAAGCATATTGGTTATAATTTTGGATAAAATATTAAAATCCAGTGGTAAAGATGATTATGCAGTGGTAACTAATTTAGCAGGTATAGTTGTAATACTTATGATGGTAATAAATTTGATAAATAAATTATTTAATGCGGTAAAAACCATGTTCCAAATTTAAAATATGCTAAGGCTTAGGAGGGAAAAATGGAAATCATTAAAATAGTAGCCTTTGCATTTATTTCACTATTTTTAATACTAATATTTAAAGGAAGAAGAGATGATTTAGCAGTCCAAATAAGTATTGCAGCAGGAGTAATAATATTTTTATTTTTAACATCTAAAATAACAGCCATACTTCAATTTATGCAACAATTAGCTTCAAAAACTAATATAGATTTTATATATTTAAGCACAGTTTTTAAAATATTAGGAATAGCTTATTTGGCTACCTTTTGTAGTGAGATATGCAAAGACGCAGGAGAAAATAGCTTAGCATCAAAAGTAGAATTTGCTGGTAAGATACTAATACTTGGACTTGCCATACCTATACTTATGGCAGTACTTCAATCTATTTTAAAGATTATGTAGGTGAGAAAATGAAAAAAAGATTAATGACTATTTTATTAACATCTTTATTTACGATTATATTATGTTTCAATGTACAAGCCGCACCTAGCCAGCATAATGAAATAAAGGAAGAAAATCAGGAAATAGAAAAACTATATGATTATATATCTAATATGAAAAATCAATATGAGATTTTAAAGGATATAAATGCAAAAGATTATGTAAAAAATTTTATGGAAAAGGGAGAAAGCCACATTTCTGTAAACAAAGCAGCAAAAGCTATAACTACATATGTATTTAAAGAAATAGCGGCGTCCTTAAAATTAATTGCTCTTCTAATTATGGTGGCTATAATATGTGCTTTGCTAAATAATTTACAAAAGGCCTTTAGTAATGAAACTTTATCGGATATAGCTTACTTTGCCTGTTATGCATTAATAATAATAATATTAGCTAGAAGTTTTTATTTAGGGGTTAATATAGCTAGGGATACTATAAATAAGATGACAGATTTTATGATGGCCTTAATACCAATTTTAATAATGCTTATAGCTTCTATAGGGGGGATTGCAGAAGCTGCTATGTTAGATCCTATAATAATAGGAACTATAAATATAAGTGCTAATATATTTTCAAGATTTATAATTCCATTAATATGTATGACCTTTGTTTTGCAGTTTGTAGATAATTTATCAGAGGACTATAAGATAAATAAATTAACAAAATTATTAAATCAAGTAGCTCTTTGGACTCAAGGAATTGTAATGACTGTATTTGTGGGGGTAGTTACTATAAGAGGTATAACTTCTAAAGCTATGGATCAGGTCACCGTTAAAACAGCAAAATATGCTGTGGATAATTTTGTTCCGGTGGTAGGTAAATGTTTATCTGATGCCATTTCTACTGTAGCTGGCTATTCATTACTCTTAAAAAATTCTATAAGCAGTTTAGGACTTATTGTAATAGTGGCCATGCTTTTAGTGCCTGTTATAAAGCTTTTAATAATGGCTTTTATGTATAAGATGGCAGCGGCTTTAATAGAGCCTATAAGTGATAGTAGACTTGTAAACTCTATAGGAGCTGCAGGAGACTCATTAATACTTATATTATCTTGTTTGATATGTGTATCTGTAATGTTTTTTATAATGATAGCCATAATGGCTTCTGCAGGAAAGGTTTTTATGGGCACATAATTTAAAATATAACTTTATAAAGGGGTGATTATATTTTGCTCCAGTGGTTAAAAGAGTGGATAACTAATATAGCTGTAGCAGTATTTTTTATAACTGCAATAGAGATGCTTTTACCCAAAAATAATATAAAAAAGTACGGAAAATTTGTTCTTGGATTAATATTAATAACTGTAATATTAAATCCAATAATAAAAATATTTAATAAAGATTATAATATATCACAGTATGCAGATAAGGCTACAGCTTCCTTTAATAATGCAGAGTATAAAAATGATTTTGATAAATACAAAAAAAAGAATAGAGAGGAAACTTTAAATAACTTTAAAGCTAATCTTGAAAATCAAACTAAAAAAAAGTTAGAAGAAAAGTTCCCAGAAAATAAATATGAGGTAAATGTAGAAATTGCCTATGATGAAGAAAAGGATAATTTACAAATAAAATCTATGGATGTGGGAGTAAAGGGTAATAAAATAGAAAAGATAAAAAAAGTAAACAAAATCAATATAGGCAACAATGAAAATGGAAAAGAGGATAAAAAGACCTTTGAAGGAGAAGGTAAAATAAAACAGTTTATAAGTAATGAATTTAAGGTGTCATCTGGAGTAATAAAAGTATATAAATTATAATGGTGATTTGATTATATTGAATTTAAAATAAAATACAAATATGTGTTTTAAAAAAGTATATTATATATTTAAAAATAAACTTAGCTTAAAATAATAGTCTACTAAAAATCAATTCATTATGATTTAGGAGGAAGTTTTATGAATATAAAAAATTGGCTTAAAAAGTTAGAAACTAATCCCAAGAATAATAAGAAGAATATAAACATACTAATAGTAGTATTAGTTGGAGTATTATTTTTAATTGCAGGTAGTACTTTTAAAAAGGACAGTGTTATGAGTAAAAATGAAGACCCTAAAAATAAACAAACTCAGGAAGAAAAAATAGAAACAGAGAATGAGGACTATGAAAGAGAAACTCAAAATAAATTAAAAACTACTTTAGAGAAAATAGATGGTGTAGGAAAGGTAGAAGTGATGATAACCTTTGAAAGTGGAGAAGAAAAGGTACCAGCTGTAAATATAAATAATTCAACTAATAAGAGTGTAGAGAAAGATACGGAGGGAGGTACGAGAAATACTACCCAGGAAAATGAAGGAAGCTCCGTTGTTATAACCAATAATGGGGATAAAACACAACCTCTTATTGTAAAAGAATATAAACCTAAGATTACAGGAGTTTGTATAGTGGCAGAGGGGGCAGAGGATAATATAACTAAATTAAGAATATCAAAGGCGGTAGTGGATTTGTTTTCACTAGCAGAAAATAAAGTAAATGTATATCCTATGAAAAAATAGTATATTAATTAAATGTTATGCATATAATTTTGTAGAATTATAATTTGGGGGGAATGAAACCATGAATAAAAAACAAGGAGTTATAATTGTAACCTTATTAGCACTCATAATTTGCACAGGAGTGCTTGCAACAAAATTAAACAGTCCACTTTATGTAAATGGAGCTGAGGAAGGAAGTACTGTTTCCTTTAACAATACTTCTAAAAACTCAAATAAAGCAGAAAGTAAAGAAAATAGTAAATCAGACTTTTTTGCAGAAACAAAACTTACTAGAGATCAAAAGGCAGCTCAGACACTACAAACATTAAAATCTTTAATAGATGATAAAAATGTTCCAAAGGAAGATAAAGATGAAGCTACAGCTAAATATACAAAATTAGCTATGGATTCAAATTATGAATCAAAGATAGAGTCTGTATTAAAGAGTAAAGGATTTGATGATGTTATATGCTCCATAGAAAATGACAAAGCTAGAGTAATAATAAAAGGGAAAGATAAATTAACAGATAAAGAAACAAGAGATATAAAAAATGTGGTTATGAGTATATCAAACATACAGGAAGTAGAAATTGAAACTAAACAATAATAATTGTAAAAACATACACCTTTTGATATAATAAACCTAAGATTACGTTTTGCATAGCTCAAAACCTAGGAGGTACGGAAAATGGAAGAAAATATTAAAAATGAAATTGACATGGGCATAGTTAAAATATCTGATGAAGTAGTAGGCGTTATAGCAGGACTTGCAGCTACAGAGATAAAGGGTATTGTAGGGATGAGTTCAGGAGTAGTTGGAGGAATAACTCAAATACTTAAAGGAAAGAAAAATATTTCTAAGGGTGTAAAAGTAAATGTAGGAGAAGAAAGTGCATCTATAGATTTATATGTAGTTGTGGAATATGGTGTTAAAATTCCTGAAGTAGCTCAAAAAGTTCAAGAAGATGTTAAAAGATCAGTAGAAACTATGACAGGTCTTACTGTATCCTCAGTTAATATTCATGTTCAAAATGTTATGATACCTAAAATGGATAAAGAATTAGAGGATATTGATTTAGAATAATAAATAATTACACCCTCTCAGGTAGAGGGTGTTTCTATGTATAGAATCAATATTCATAATAATATAAAAAATGTAAATAATAGTAGTATTTAAAGTTGAAAATTACAAAATTAAACATAGAAAATTAGGGAGGAAAATATGAATAGAAGAAAATCAAGAGAAGTGGCCATGAGATTATTATTTCAAACTACATTAAATGAAGAAAACTTAGAGGTGGCTCTAGAAAATTTAAAGGATGTTAGAGAATCTGAAGAAAGTGCAAAAGAAAAAGATTATGAATCTGTAGATTTAAAAGATGTGGATATAGATTATGTTAAAAGAATAATAAAAGGCATAGAAGAAAACAAAGAAGAAATAGATGAAAAAATAAAAGGAAATTTAAAAAATTGGAAAATAGAAAGATTATCTAAAGTAGATTTATCTATACTTAGATTATGTACATATGAATTAAAATTTGAAGAGGATATACCAAGCAAGGTATCCGTAAATGAAGCTATAGAATTAGCTAAAAAATATTCAGGAGAAAAAGCTGCGACCTTTATAAATGGTGTTTTAGGTAAAATGATTTAAAATTAATAGATACTTAAAAAGTGAAGAGCTTAGCTTTTCACTTTTAATATTAATAAAAAGGAAGATGTTTATGCATATTAAAACTCTTACTGTTTCTCAGTTAAATAGATATGTAAAAAATACCTTAGATGCTGACTTTATATTAAATAATGCTTCCGTAAAGGGAGAAATATCAAATCTTAAAATTCATAGTAGCGGTCATATTTATTTCTCCTTAAAGGATGGAGGAAGTAAAGTAAATTGTGTAATGTTTAAAAGCTATGCATATAATTTGAAATTTGTACCGGAAAATGGTATGGATGTAGTAACTCTAGGAAATGTATCCGTATATGAAAAGGAAGGTTCCTATCAATTATATGTGAAAGAGATTAAAAGAGAGGGCCTAGGAGATCTTTATGTAGCCTTTGAAAGATTAAAAGAAAAACTTAAAGAAGAGGGTCTTTTTAGTGAACTACATAAAAAAGAAATACCTAAATTTTCTAAAAAAATAGGGATAATAACCTCTCCTACAGGAGCAGCTCTAAAGGACATCATAAATGTAACTAAAAGAAGAAACAAAGGAATAGAACTATTAATATATCCTGCCTTAGTACAAGGGCTTGATGCTAGTAAAACTCTTATAGAAGGTATAAAAACATTAAATAAAGTTGAAGATGTAGATATAATAATATTAGCCCGTGGAGGAGGGTCTATAGAAGAATTATGGGCCTTTAATAATGAAGATTTGGCTTATGAAGTGTATAATTCTAAAAAACCTATAATAACTGGAGTAGGTCATGAAACGGATTTTACCATTGTAGACTTTGTAAGTGATAGAAGAGCACCCACGCCCTCTGCAGCTGCAGAAATAGCTGTTTTTGATAGAGAAGTTTTAATAAAAGAGATTTTAAATTATAAGTATAATATAAAAAATTCCATGGAAAATATAATAAAAGAAAAAAGAAATTATTTAAATTTATACAAACAGAGAATAGAATCTAATAGTCCTATTAATATAATAGTAAATGAATATAAAAATATAGATAATTTAAAAGAATTATTAAATATGAAGATAAAAGGTAAATTAAATAAGGGAAAAAACAATCTATCCAGACTATCTTCTTTACTAGAAGCACATAATCCACTAAATGTATTAAAAAAAGGCTATACTCTAGTGGAAGATGAAGAAAATAATTTAATAACAGAAAAAGAAGCTTTAAAGGAATTAAATAAAATAAACATAACCTTTAAAGATGGTAAGGCAAAATTAAATATTAAATATATAGACTAATTTAGGAGGGGAATATGGGAAGAAAAAAAGAATCTTTTGAAAATATGATTGAGAAATTAGAAACTATAGTAGACAGTATGGATAACGGAGAAATAACTTTAGAAGATTCCATGAAAAGTTATGAAGAAGGAATAAAATTGTGTAATAAGTTATATAAAGTACTAAAGGATACAGAGGGCAAAATAAAGATTTTAGAAGATAACAAAGAGGAAAACTTTGAAAGTTTATAAACATATATTATATTTATACCAAGAACTTTATAATTTTAAAGTCTTTGAATTAATTAAAACAAAGTTAAGATAGAGTAATAATTTAACCTGAATTAAGATTTGCTTTATAGCTAAAATTAATATTAAGGATTGGTGAACTTTATGGATAAGATAAAAAAAATAGGGGAAGAAATAGAGTTATGGTTAAAAGAATATTTAGACAATAAAGGTAATTATGACAAAAAAATATATGAAGCTATGGCTTATAGTTTAGAGGCTGGTGGAAAAAGAATAAGACCAGTATTGCTTTTAAATACTTATGCTTTGTATAAAGAGGATTATAAAAAGGCTATGCCAATAACTGCTGCCATAGAAATGATACATACCTATTCTTTAATACATGATGACCTGCCAGCTATGGATAATGATGACTTAAGAAGAGGAAAACCTACCAATCATAAAATTTTTGGAGAAGCTATAGCTATACTTGCAGGAGATGCACTTTTAAATGAAGCTATGAATATAATGTTTGAGTATTCATTAAAAAATGGAGAAAATGCATTAAAAGCATGTTATACCATAGCTAAAGCCGCAGGAGTAGATGGAATGATTGGGGGCCAGGTAGTAGATATATTAAGTGAAGACAAATCTATATCTCTCGATGAATTATATTATATGCACAAAAAAAAGACTGGTGCTTTAATAAAAGCATCTATATTGGCTGGAGCTATTTTAGGATCTGCTACATCTACGGATATAGAACTTTTAGGGGAATATGGAGATAATTTAGGATTGGCATTTCAAATAAAAGACGATATATTAGATGTAGAAGGTGATACTACTACTTTAGGAAAAAAGACAAAGAGTGATGAAGATAATCACAAAACTACTTTTGTTAAAGTTTATGGTATAGATAAATGTAATGAACTTTGCACTGAAATGACAAATAAATGTTTTGATATATTGAATAAAATAAAGAAAAACACAGATAACTTAAAAGAAATTACTATGTTTTTATTAAATAGAAACTATTAATATTAATAAAGCTTTAAATTAATTTAAATAAAAAAATAATCCTATGCAATAAATATTTTTCTGTGATATAATATAAAATGTTTTATACACGAAATGAATATTTTTAGATTAGAAATTCAATCTTTTATTTTGAAAGTATATATAAATAAAGGTGGTGCAGTATTCTAGTCAGGTAAGTATATTTTGAAGGCGGGGCTAAAAATCCGCTAAAGGGCACATCGATGAAGCTTCTGGTGCTGGCTTACGACGCCCAGTTGTGGGCTGGTGCTGGGAGAAAGAAGGCTGGGGCAATCACAAAGGCATGTGACAACTGACCCTACCTTCGTGGAGGCCATTGATTGTGTATAGGGAGAGATTCCCTATGGACGACAATGGATTAAACCTGCAATGTGGCGAGAAGCTATGTGCAGTGTAGCCTGCCTTGAGTGGTGGGGGGAGAGGTTAAGTTTAAATCTAAAGGTTAGGCCAAACCTTTAGGCTATTGCTTGCTGAAACCTCTATTGCAAAAGAGGCTAGAGATATACCCAACTGCCGAGGAAATCTCCTAGACTGTTCTATACGAAGTATATTGGGGATTACAGTGCGGACTAAGTGGCAATCCAGTCCTATTTCTGGTGACAGGGTAGGTAAAGCATTAAAGGGAAACCGTCAAAATGGCGACATTTTGATTGTTTTACGGGAAATCCTACTGGACCTAAGCCGCAAGGTTTACTCAATATACTACCACCTTTTAAAATTACATATTGAAATGTATAATTTATAAAGTGATTTTTAATACTTAGTTTTCATGGAGGAATTATAATTGGGAAATAAAAAAGATAATAAAAAAGATAATAAGAAGAGTGACTCCAAGGTCAATGTGAAATGGGTATTAACCATTGTTACATGGTCTGTTATTTTTTCAGGGAGTATATCTCTTGTTTCGGATGTGCTACTAGATAATGTAAACTTATTAGTAGCTTTTATTATATTAATTTTTATTATATTAATTGGTATAATATTTGATATAATAGGAGTTGCAGTAACTGCATCCAATGAAACACCTTTTCATGCAAAAGCTGCTAATAAAGTACCAGGGGCAAAACTCGCAGTAACTTTTATTAGAAATGCAGAAAAGGTATCAAGTTTTTGTAATGATGTTATAGGAGACGTTTGTGGTATTGTAAGTGGTTCCATAGGGATAATAATAACAAATAAAATATTATCTTTAAATTCTACTTTAAATTCTACTGTAGTAACTACAAGTATAGGTGTTACCATAGGGGCTTTAACTATAGGAGGAAAAGCTTTAGGTAAAGGATTTGCTATAACAAATAGTAATGATATATTAGAAAAGGTTACAAGGATAATATATTTTTTTAAAAGAGGATAGATGAAAATGAAAAACATATTAGATAAATACCAAGATTTTGATAGTATAAAGTCCATGTCTATAAACGAGTTAAATCAATTTTCTTATGAGATAAGAGAATTTTTAATAGATAATGTGTCTAAAACAGGAGGTCATTTGGCCTCTAATTTAGGAGTGGTAGAACTTACTTTAAGTATTTTTAATGTATTCGATTTAAATAAAGATAAAGTTATTTGGGATGTAGGACATCAAGCCTACGTACATAAAATATTAACAGGAAGAAAGGATGAATTTAATACATTAAGACAATATGGAGGATTAAGCGGTTTTCCTAAGAG
Organism: Clostridium sp. CTA-1; assembly: GCF_054768215.1. Lineage (NCBI taxonomy): Bacteria > Bacillati > Bacillota > Clostridia > Eubacteriales > Clostridiaceae > Clostridium > Clostridium sp. CTA-1. Next base: position 108,925 of record NZ_BAAAAP010000010.1, on the reverse strand, counting down.
ATGTGAGAGCCCTTACGATGTATTTGAAACAGGGCATAGTAGTACATCTATATCTGCTGCCCTTGGAATGGCAAGAGCAAGGGATATAAAAGGAGAGAATAATAAAGTTATAGCTGTAATAGGAGATGGAGCTCTAACTGGTGGAATGGCTTTTGAGGCATTAAATGATTTGGGGTTTAATAAAACAGATTTGATTATTATATTAAATGATAATCAAATGTCCATAGCTGAGAATGTAGGAGGAATGTCTAGCTATTTAAGTAAAGTAAGATTAGATCCTACCTATAACAAATTAAAAAAAGAAGTTACTAATACTTTAAATAAAATACCTAATGTGGGAAAAGGAATGGCCCGTTCTTTGGAAAGAGTAAAAAATGGTATAAAACAAATGATTGTTCCAGGTATGTTTTTTGAAAACTTAGGAATAAAATATTTAGGACCTATAGATGGGCATGATATAAAAGAATTGAGTAAAGTTATGAAAATGGCAAAGGATATAAAGGGACCAGTTTTAATACACGCTATAACTAAAAAAGGTAAAGGTTATGCTTATGCAGAAAAAAAACCAGACAAGTTTCATGGTATAGGACCTTTTGATTGTACTAGTGGTGAAGTTAATTCTAAAGCCTGTTTAACTTACTCAGGGGTATTTGGAGAGGAATTAACCAAAATAGGAAAAGAAGATAAACGTATTGTAGCTATAACTGCAGCTATGAAAGATGGAACTGGCCTTAGAAAATTCGGAGAAACTTTTCCAAAAAGATTTTTTGATGTGGGCATAGCAGAACAACATGCAGTAACTTTAGCAGCGGGTATAGCAACAGAAGGATTGAAGCCAGTTTTTGCTGTTTATTCTACATTTCTTCAAAGAGCATATGATCAGGTATTACATGATATATGTATACAAAATTTACCAGTGGTTTTTGGAATAGATAGGGCAGGTATAGTAGGAAGTGATGGAGAAACCCATCAAGGAATTTTTGATTTGTCATATTTATCCTCTCTGCCTAATATGACAATAATATCCCCTAAATGTTTAGAAGAAATGGGAATAATGTTAAAGTGGGCATTAAATCAAAATTCGCCAGTAGCTATAAGGTATCCTAGAGGTGGAGATATAAAATCTTTAGAAATGACACCTATAAAAAATATGGAAAAGAGTAAGTGGGAAATAATTTGTGAAGAAGGAAATATAGCTATAATAGCCACGGGAAAAATGGTGCAACATGCTATAATAGCAAGAGAAAAATTAAAATCATGTGGAATAAAATCTACAATTGTAAATGCAAATTTTATAAAACCTATAGATAAAGAATTAATAAAAAACTTTGTAAAAAAAGGATATAAGATAGTAACTGTAGAAGATAATGTAATAAAGGGTGGATTTGGTTCTTTAGTTCTTCAATATATAAGTGAACTAAAAGCTAATAATACTGTTTTAAATTTGGGATTTAAAGATAAATTTGTTCCCCATGGTAGTACAGATATATTATATAAAATGGAAGGATTAGATCCAGAGGGTATTGTTAAAAATATAATAAAGATTATATAATATTATATGAAGGAGTTATTTATGGCAGACAAAAAAGAAAGATTAGACTTGCTTTTGATAAAAAAAGGAATTTTCCAATCTAGAGAAAGAGCAAAAGCTAGTATAATGGCAGGAGAAATATTTATAGATGGTAATAGAGTAGATAAATGTGGAGAAAAAATAAAAGAAAGTGCTAATATAGAGTTTAGAGGAGAAAAACTACCCTATGTAAGCCGAGGAGGACTAAAATTAGAAAAATCCATAAAAAATTTTGGAATAGATTTAAATGAAAAAGTATGTTTAGACATAGGAGCGTCCACAGGAGGGTTTACAGATTGCATGCTTCAAAATGGAGCAAAAAAAGTATTTTCTATAGATGTAGGATATGGACAGTTTGCTTGGAAACTTAGAGTGGATCCTAGAGTAGTTTGTATGGAAAGAACTAATGTAAGATATGTAACTTCAGAGGATCTAGGAGAAAAGGCTAATTTTGCAAGTATAGATGTATCTTTTATCTCTTTAACTTTAGTAATACCTGTAGTAAAGGATTTGTTAGATGAAAAGGGAGAAATAATGGCTCTTATAAAACCACAATTTGAAGCAGGAAGAGAAAAAGTAGGTAAAAAAGGGGTAGTAAGGGAAAGTAGTACTCATAAAGAAGTAGTGGATAAAATAGTCCAATTTGCAAAAAAAATAGATCTAAATATATTAAATTTAGATTTCTCTCCAATAAAAGGTCCTGAGGGGAATATAGAATACCTTATATATATGACAAAAAATAAAGGTATAAATAGTGATTTTCAAGAGGACTATATAGATTATATAGTAAATAAAGCTCATAATAATTTAAATGGTGATAAATGATGAAAAATATTGGTATAAATATAAATACGGATAAGAATATAAGTAGAGACATTTTAGACAAAATTTTTCAGTATATACATGAGGAATGTAGTGAAGCTAAAATAAAAGTTTTTTATGATTCTAAAGGTTTAGATAATGAAGAAAATATAGAATTAGATGTAGTTATGGTACTAGGTGGCGATGGTACTATTTTAGGGACTGCTAGAGCATTAGCTAAATATGATGTTCCTATATTTGGGATAAATAGAGGGCATTTAGGTTTTTTAGCAGAGGTAGAGTTAGAAGATTGTAAAAAAGCTATAAAAAATCTATTTAAAGGTCAATATAAAATAGAGGATAGAATAATGCTAAAATGTGACTTGAATGAAAAAGAAGAGGATTTTTTAGCATTAAATGATATAGTACTTACAAAAGGAAATTTATCACGAATAGTGAAATATAGCATATATGTAGATGATGTATGGTATACAACTTTTGTAGCAGATGGGGTCATTGTAGCTACACCTACAGGATCTACAGCTTACTCATTATCAGCAGGAGGACCAATACTATATCCAGATTTAGATGTATTAGAAGTTACACCAATTTGTCCTCATTCTTTGGGAATTAGACCTATAATATTAAATGGAAATAGTAAAATTAATATAAAGGTTTTAAAGAAATATGAGGATCCTGTACTTACTATTGATGGTCAAAGATATAAAAAAGTAACAGTAGATCAGGTTACCATAAGTAAATCTAAATATAAATGTAGACTTATAAAATTTAAAGACAAGGATTATTTTAAAATATTAAGAACTAAAATATCTTATAGATCTAGAGAATGTGAAGGTGAATAATATGAAAGTTTCAAGACATGCTAAAATTTTAGAAATAATAAATTCTAAGGATATAGATACTCAAGAGGAACTAGCAGAAGAATTAAAGAAAATGGGAATGAATGTTACACAAGCCACAGTTTCAAGAGATATAAAAGAACTTAAGCTAATAAAAGTTTTGGGGAATACAGGTAAGTATAAATATGCTACCATAAACCATACAGAAAGCTATATGTCAGATAAACTTGTAAATATCTTTGCGCAAACAGTAATTAATGTAGAGAATATTGATAAGCTTATAATAATAAAAACCATATCAGGCTCTGCTCCAGCAGCAGCGGAGGCTATAGATACACTAGGTTTCGATGGAGTAGCAGGCACTATAGCTGGAGATAATACTATATTTGTTATGGCAAGAACCAATGAGAAAGCTCAAGAGATAACTATGAAATTAAGAAAGATTATTACTGCATAAGGGGGATTTAAAATGCTCCTTCAACTTAATATAAAGAATTTTGCACTTATAGAAGAATTATCTATATCCTTTGATAAAGGATTTAATGTATTGACCGGTGAAACTGGAGCTGGTAAATCTATTCTTATAGATGCTATAAGCTATGTTTTAGGCGGCAAATTTAATAGAGACTTAATAAGGACTGGAGAAAACAAAACCTATGTAGAAGCAGTATTTTCTATTGAGAATGAAAGTACAGAGAGAATATTAAAAGAACAAGGAATAGATTCTGAGGATATATTAATAATAGCCAGAGAAACTTTTCAATATGGTAAAAGTATAGCTAAAGTAAATGGGAAAAGTGTTTTATTAGCTAATTTAAAAGAAATAACAAGCACCTTATTAGATATTCACGGACAGCATGAAAATCAAAATCTTTTAAGCTCTGAAAATCATATAAACTATCTAGATTATTTTAGTGAAAAAGAATTATGTTTTATTATGGAGAGGTATAAGGGTGAGTATTTAACTCTTTTAAATATAGAAAATAAAATAAAAGAGTTATCCGGTGGAGATGAAAGTGAAAGAGAAAAGTTAATGGACTTCTTAAAATATCAAATTAAAGAAATAGGAGAGGCTAATTTAAAAGAGGGAGAAGAAGAAGAATTAGATAATAAATTTTTAGAACTTTCAAACGCGGAAAAAATTAGCAAAGTACTAAATAATAGCTATGGAATATTATATGGGGGATTAGAAGAGGAGTCCTCAGCCTTTGATAGTTTAGGATACGTTATAAGAGAGATGGAATCTATTAATAACATAGATAAAGTGACGAATATATGTCAAAGCTTAAAAGAGGCTTATTATATAATAGAGGAGTCCATAAGAAATATAGGAGATATAAAAGATAATATATATTATGATGAAAATGAATTAGACCGTATAAATAGTAGGCTTTTTCAAATATCTACTCTTAAGAAAAAGTATGGTACAACCATAAAAGAGATTATAGAATATAAAAATAAAATAGAAAAGCAATATGAAGATATGGTAAATTCAGAAGAAATAATAGAAAAATTAAACAAGGACAGAAAAAAAGTATTAGACAATTTAAAAGAAATAGCCATGCAAATTCATAATATAAGAGTTAAATACGCAGAAGAGTTAGAAGTAAGGGTGAAAAAAGAATTAAGCTATGTAGGACTTTCTAAAACTAGGTTTAAAATTAATGTAGATTTAGTATCTAGTTTTTTTAAGGGTGGCTGTGACAAGGTAGAATTTTATGTGTCTACTAATCCAGGAGAGCCTTTAAAACATTTAGATAAAGTAGTATCTGGGGGAGAACTTTCACGAATAATGTTAGCTTTAAAAACTGTATTTGTAGATAAGGATAAAATACCTTCAGTTATATTTGATGAAATAGATACAGGTATAAGTGGAGTGGTAGCACAAAGTGTAGGAGAGAAGATGTATTCTATATCTCATGGTCGTCAAGTATTTTGTATAACCCATTTACCACAAATAGCTTGTATGTCTGATAATCATTATTATATACATAAAGAAGTATTAGAGGATAAAACCTATACAAAAGTTACAAAACTAAGTAACGAAGATAAAGAAATAGAAATAGGAAGAATGATAGGGGGATCAAATCTTACAGATATAACTCTCCAAAATGCAAAGGAAATAATAAAAATAGCGGACAATAAAAAAGAAGAAATATTAAAAAATTCCTAAAATGGTATTGACAAAATAATAGATAAGGTTATAATAAGTTCTAAAGATATTTAAAATTAAATAGTGAGCTCTTATCAAGAGTGGCGGAGGGATCAGGCCCTATGAAGCCCGGCAACAGCTAGCTAAATCTAGAAATGTGCTAATTCCTGCAGTGAATTCACTGAGAGATGAGGGATTAAAGTTACCATATTTTAATATTTGTAACTGTTAATAAAGTCATTTCTCATGAAATGGCTTTTTTAAATACAAAAATTTAATTTTAGATTAAAAATATTTTAAATTATAAGGGGGACAAGAAATGAGTATTAAAAATTGGAACACAGAAACCATATGTATTCAAGGAGGTTACACTCCAAAGTCAGGGGAGGCAAGAATTCTTCCTATTATTCAAAGCACCACTTACAAATATGAGGATCCAGATACAGTAGCTAACTTATTTGATCTTAAAGAGGAAGGCCATATGTATACGAGAATAAGTAATCCAACAGTGGCTGCTTTTGAAGAAAAAATAGCACAGTTAGAAGGTGGGGTAGGAGCTGTAGCAGTTTCTTCTGGGCAAAGTGCTACCACATTAGCTGTTTTAAACATTTGTAGTGCAGGAGATCATATACTAGCCTCCTCAAATTTATATGGAGGTACATTCACTCTTCTTTCATCTACTTTAAAGAAATTAGGAATAGAAACTACTTTTGTTTCACCGGAAGCATCAGAAGAGGAAATCTTAAAACTTGCTAAAGATAATACCAAAATAGTATTAGGAGAAACTATTGGTAATCCCTCAGTAAATATTTTAGATTTTCATAAATTTTCAAATGTGGCTAAAAAAATAGAAGTTCCTTTTATAGTGGATAATACTTTAATGACTCCTTATTTATGTAAACCCTTTGAATATGGAGCTAATATAGTAATTCATTCTGCTACTAAATATATAGACGGCCATGCAACTAGTGTAGGAGGAGTTGTTATAGATGGAGGAAATTTTAATTGGGAAAATGGAAAATTTTCTTCATTAGTAGATAAAGATCCTACCTATCATGGTATAAGTTATACCAAAGAGTTTAAAAATCTAGCTTATATAACTAAACTAAGAGTAAATCTTTTAAGAGATTTAGGAACTTGTTTAAGTCCATTTAATGCTTTCTTATTTAATTTAGGATTAGAAACATTACATCTTAGAATGGAGAGACATAGTGAAAATGCTTTAAAGTTAGCACAATTTTTACAGGAGCATAATAAGGTAGCTTGGGTAAAATACCCTTTATTAAAGGATGATAAAAGTTATGAAAGTGCTAAAAGATATTTAAACAATGGAGCCAGTGGTATGTTAACTTTCGGTATAAAAGGAGGAACAGATCAGGCTAAGGAATTTATTAAAAATTTAAAATTAGCAAGCTTAGTAATACACATAGGAGATGCAAGGACTAGTGTACTCCATCCCTCTAGCACAACCCATAGACAATTATCCTATGAAGAGCAAATTGCATCTGGAGTAAAAGAAGATTTAATAAGAGTATCTGTAGGTATAGAGTATATTGAAGATATAATAAAAGATTTTGCAGAAGCATTGAGTAAAATATAAGTAATCTAGCTAAAACTTTTAGATAAAGGAGGTATAAATATGGTTTCAATTGCTATTTTAGGTAATGGAGTAGTGGGTTCTGGATTAGTAGAACTAATAGAGAAAAATAAAAAAGAGAGTGGAGAAGAGAATATAAGTATAACTAAAATATTAGTTAAAGATAAAAATAAGCACAAAAATAGCAGATTATTTTCAATAATTACAGAGGATATAAAGGAAGTTATAAAAGAAAATGTAAATATTGTTGTAGAAGCTATAGGTGGTATAGAGCCTGCTTATGGTTATATAAAAACTTTTTTAAAAAGTAAAAAACATGTAGTTACTGCTAATAAAGATTTAATATCAAAACATGGTGATGAACTTTTAAAAATTGCAAAAGAAAACAATGTTAAACTTTATTTTGAGGCTAGTGTAGGAGGAGGAATTCCTATACTTAGACCCATGAAAGAGTGCTTAGTAGGAAACAATGTGAAAAGTATTAAGGCTGTATTAAATGGTACTACAAATTTTATTTTAACTAAAATGCATAAGGAGGGAAGTACTTTTAAAAATGCATTAATTACTGCACAAGAATTAGGATTTGCAGAATTTGATCCTACAGCTGATATAAAAGGATATGATAGTGCAAGAAAATTAGCTATATTATCAAATTTAGCCTATAATAAAAAATTCAATTGGGAAAGTTTTAATGTAGAAGGAATAGATAATATTGATGAATATGATATTGATATGGCAAATAAATTAGGAGGAGTTATTAAACTAATTGGAATAAGTGAAAAATTCAAAGAGGGTATATATACAGCTGTTAAACCAGCTATTATATCTAAAAATAGTATTTTATCAAGAGTAGAAAATGAGTTTAATTCTATAATAATAGAGGGAGACAGTATAGGGGAAATAGCTTTCTATGGAAAAGGTGCAGGTAAATTACCAACAGCCAGTGCAATTTATTCAGATATTATAAATATAATAAATAATAAAAAAGAGAAAGGTTTATTATTTAATGATGAAAAGGCTGTAATTTTTAGAGAATTTCCAAAAGAGAAAGATTGGTTTATAAGAATCTCTACTGAATATAGAACTGAAGTTATATGTGATATAAATAAGTCATTTAAAAAAGTATATGTATATTCAAAAAATTGTTTTTCAAAGAAAGAGATTTTTGCTATAGTTTACAATGAAAAAGAAAAGGATCTAAAAAATAAGCTGGATAGTATACCTAATATTAAAAAATTAAAGACCACTATAATTTTATTCCATAGCTAAGGGCTAATTAGCAAAGGAAATAAAATATGGCTTTAATTATAGATAAAAACCTTCCAGCTTATAAAATATTGAAATCTGAAAATATAAATATAATGGATAAATTAAATTATAGCAAAAATACAAATAAATTAAAACTTATAATATTAAATTTAATGCCTAAAAAAATAGATACAGAGATTCAATTATTAAGACTTTTAGGTAAAAGCTCTGTAGATTTAGAGATTACTTTTTTAAAAACTGAAAGTTATAAAAGTAAAAATACAAATAATGAGCATTTAGATAAATTTTATAAGACTTTTAATGAAATAAAAAATCAAAATTTTCATGGAATGATTATAACTGGTGCCCCAGTAGAACTTATGGATTTTGAAAAAGTAGATTATTGGGAAGAACTTAAAAATATAATGGATTATTGTAATAAAAAAGTAAAATCTACTATATTCATATGTTGGGCAGCACAAGCAGCTTTATACTATTATTATGGTATAAATAAGTATTTATTAAATAAAAAGCTTTTTGGGGTTTTTTCTCACAAAATAATCAAAAAAGATTCTTTAATTACTAAAGGTTTTGATGATGAATTTTATGTACCTCATTCTAGATATACTTATACAAAAAAAGAAGATATAAAAAAATGTAAAGAAATAGAGATAATTTCAGAATCAGAAGAAGCTGGATTATATTTAATGCAAAGTAATAATTTTAAAAAAATATTTATATCAGGACACTGTGAATATGATAGAGATACATTATATGAAGAATATATTAGAGATAGAGAGAAAAATAAGCCTATAGATATTCCTAAAAACTATTTTGAAGAAGATAATTTAAATAAAAAACCTATAATGAAATGGCGTTGTCATGGAGAAACATTATTTTTAAATTGGACACAGTTGATAGAAAAACTATCAAGTGATTCTTAGGTAAAAGTGAAGTTTGCTTAGAATAATTGATAATTGTATAAACAGGATAAAAATTAATATGTATTCATAATATAATAATTAAATTTATAACAGAAAAATATTACTAAAATATCCTATAGTTATTTTGTTCATTTTAAATTATATTATCTCGTTAAAATTTAAAATTCAGAAAAGTTCTAAATAAATTGTATTAATAACACAATCTATTTAGAGCTTTTTTTATGTACAATAAAAAACTTTTATATATTTATATGTAAATATTTTTTTATTTTTTGTTAAGAATAAAAGATATGTCAAAAATATTATTTGCAGCATATAGTACAAAGAATTGGATTTTAAAGAAAATATACTACAGCATAATTATATTTGAAAGGGGAAATTTAAGAATAAATAAGATTTTAAGACAGGAGGTAAAAGTTATGGACAGAAATAAGAAAAAATTTTTAAGCTTTTTTTTAATTCCTATCCTGTTAATAAGTTTATTTACTTATTATAAGATTCATCACATACCTACTACAATTTTTGTAAGAGAGGGAGAAAGAGTAAAAAACGATAGTTTTATTAAGTTAACAGAGGATATAAGTGCAGATTGCACAGTTTCTGATATAAAATCAAAGAATAAAAAAATGAATGTTAAAATTTTAGGAATGGTTCCTGTAAAATCTGTTTCATTAAAACCCGTTTCTAAAGATATTATGTTGTATCCTGGTGGAAAACCTGTTGGAGTAAAGTTAAATACAAAGGGAGTTTTGGTAATAGCCCTTTCAGATATAGAAACAGAAGAAGGAAAAGTACAAAGCCCTGCAGCTGTATCTGGTATACAAATAGGAGATAGTATAATAAGTATAAATGGGAAAGAAATAACTAACTCCGAGGATGTAGAAAAGGAAATTAGAAATTGTGAAGGTAAAGACTTAAAAATAGTGGCTTATAGAAAAGGTGAAAAAATAGCAAAAAATGTAAAGCCTGAAAAAGGCAAGAAGGATAATAATTATAAAATAGGATTATGGGTAAGAGATTCTACAGCCGGTGTAGGAACACTGACTTTTTATCATGATAAAACCAAAAAATTTGCAGCATTAGGCCATCCTATCACTGATGTAGACACAGGTACTATACTTACTATAGATTCAGGAGAAATAGTACCATCCTCTATAGTATCTATAAAAAAAGGTATAAAAGGCAACCCTGGGGAACTAAAAGGAATATTTTTAGATGAAGATTTAGTTTTAGGCAATATAGAAAATAATACGGAATGTGGTATATTTGGAACAGCAAATGCGAAATTAAGTAATAAAAAATATGAAAAACCTATGAAAGTAGCTTTAAGAAATGAAATAAAAGAAGGACCAGCTCAAATATTAACTACATTGGAGGGTGAAGAGCCTAGTTTATACAATATAGAAATACAGAAACTTTTATCTCAGGATAAACCGGGACCTAAAAGTATGATTATAAAAGTTACAGATGAAAATCTTATTAAAAAGACTGGAGGCATTGTTCAAGGCATGAGTGGAAGTCCTATAATACAAAATGATAAAATAGTTGGCGCTGTTACTCATGTTTTAATTAATAAGCCAGATGTAGGATATGGCATATATATAGAATGGATGCTAAAGGATGCAGGCATATTAGATAATAATCAATAAATGTATTTAACTCTATATAGAATTAAAAGACTAATATAATTAATAATATTTAATATAAGCTACATTATATATAATAAATTAGTAGTGTAAGTATTATAAATGATTTAGAAAAATTTAAAAGAATATTACTGTAAATTATAAGAATATAAAATAGCAGAAGGAAAATAATTGAAAATTTATATAAAAACCATAAATTTAATAGTAAGAAAGAGTAAATTTACAATAATTAACATATAAAAGGACGAAATCCTATGACAAAATAAAATATATGTGTTACCATATAAAGTGTAAGAAATTAGAGTATCTTACACTTTATTATTTTTTATATATTTTTTCTCAAATAAGGAGGAATTGAATTTCTTTTGTCGAATAAATAATTTGTTAAGATATGGTAATTTTATCAAAAAGGAGAGTAGTTTATATGGAAGAAACAAAGATCAATGTTATCATCGCGGATGATAATAAGGAATTTTGTAACATATTAAGTGATTATTTGCTAAATCAAAGAGACATAATGGTTACAGGTATAGCTAATGATGGAGTAGAGGCTCTTAAATTAGTGGAAGAAAAAAAGCCAGATTTAATAATACTAGATATAATAATGCCTCATTTAGATGGATTAGGAGTTTTAGAAAAATTAAATAGTATAGATATTACTCCTATGCCAAGAGTAATTGTTTTGTCTGCCGTAGGGCAGGATAAGATTACTCAAAGGGCTATAAATTTAGGTGCAGATTATTATGTAGTTAAACCTTTTGATATGGATGTTTTTACCAAGAGAATAAGACAAATGTTTAACAATACCATAAGTAGCGAAGAAGTTAGAAGACCAGTAGTAATGCCAGAAACATGTTCACAAGAAAAAATATCCTTATCCAAAAATGAACCTGCAGATTTAGAACAAGAAATAACAGATATTATACATGAAATAGGTGTACCAGCTCACATAAAAGGATATATGTATTTGAGAGAAGCTATAACTATGGTAGTTAATGATATGGAACTTTTATCCGCAGTGACAAAGGAATTATATCCTTCAATAGCTAAAAAATATAATACTACAGCAAGTAGAGTAGAAAGAGCTATAAGACATGCTATAGAAGTAGCTTGGTCAAGAGGTCAAGTTGAAACTATAAACAATATATTTGGGTATACTATAAATAATGGAAAGGGAAAACCAACAAATTCTGAGTTTATTGCAATGGTAGCTGATAAATTAAGACTAAAAAATAGAGTTTGTTAGAAACGCTTGGTTGATGGGTTTGTTGGATATTCTATATCGATAAACCTTGCAAAAATCGCTATGGATTTTATTGCTTTATATCAATAGATTTAAAATTAAATTGTATAAGAATGCCTTTTGTACATTAGCTTAAGTGCTAATATTACAGGAGGTGTTTTTATTTTGCCAAAAGTTATAAAAAGATAAAAGAAAATAATTGATTTAATTGAAGATTTTTTAGAATATTGCAGTTATAAAAATTTATCTAATAAGACTATAAAATCATACAATCAAACATTAGTTTTATTTATGAGATATCTTGAAGAAGAAAAGGACATTATAGATATTAATAAAGAAATCGTTCAAGAATATATTATATTTACAAGAAATAGAGGTAAATATAGTTTTGTTGCAAGCACAGATAGTATGATTAAAGCTAATATTGATAAAAGAAATGATATAGGAGAACAAGTATCAGATGCTACATTAAATAATTATTTAAGAAACATACTCTTTCTAGGATTTTAGGACATAGCTCTGTAACTGTAACAGAAAAAGCATATTTAGATTTAATGGACGAAGATTTTAGGAAGAAATACCAAAGATTTAGTCCGCTAAAAAATATTCAAAGAGGAGGTAAATACTAATGATTAACTACACAATTACCTCCAATTTTGATATTAATAGTTTAAGGCTTTCCGATGGTGCTTATCGTTGTTATATGAGCATATGGTTCTAAAACCGAAGTTTATCCTAGCATTAAATATATGGCTTGTGCTTTAGCTAGAAGTTGTATAACCATTAATAGATACATTAAAGAATTAGTATCCTTAAATTTTATTGTTAAGCCTAGGAGAGGCAGTATTTCAAATATATATATATTAGTCAAAAATAAAATTAATAATGCTGTAGAGCGTTTGAGACAAGCTAAAAACGGGAGCTTATCAGATTGTTTAATTAATTAGAAAGATATCTTTATCATTATCTTTGTAGAGTTATAATAGTAGCAATATTATCTTACTATATTATTATTTAATAATGAAAAAAACCCAAATAAATAGATTTTATTTTTAAAATTTTTTTATACATATTGGTATAGCATTTAACTATATTGAGATATTTATTTGATGGATAAATTTAACACGACTATTATTAACCCAAAATCAAATAATATAATTGTGCGAAAATTATATTAAATGGAGGTAATAATATGAGAAAACTTTCAGAAGTAGAAGTGTTATCTTTAACATCATTATTAAAAATGGAACAAGATGGATTAATTGTACAAAAAGCAATAAATACATTAATAACAGATGATAACTTAAAAAGACAAGGGGAAGCTAGTGTATTAGCATCAGAGGGTAGAATAAAAGGATTGCAACAATTTATTAATGAAAATGAAATAATAACTCCAAGGGAGGTACAATAAAATGGCAAAGATAATTGAAAATATGATTAAAAATAATATTAATATTAATGATGAAGTTATATCTGAAAATATGCTTTCTGCGGGAAAAGCTGCAGCTGATGCATATCTTAATGCCACATTAACAAGTAGTACTCCAGAATTAAGATCCATATACTCTGCTGGTTTAAATCAAATAGTTGGAGGTCATAGTGCTCTTACAGAATTAGTTGTAAATGAAGGTTGGGCTAAACCTTATGATTCACCTAAACAACAATTAAGTAATACTTATAATGAATCAAGAACTGTAATTAATAAAATTGAGCAATAGTATAAAGCAGAATCTATTTTTTATAATTAATAATGAATCTAGTAGTAACATAATCTTGTCTATCAACATATTATATTAAGTGATGTAAATTAGCAATATTTTGGAGGATATTTTTGAACATTAGTAATATTAAAGAAATGGCATTGTTTGAGCATCAATTTTGGCTACAGATTTTAGGGGATCACTCTAGATTCCTTTTAAACTCATTTTCACCAAAAGAGGTATCTTTTATTGAACAAGCAAATAGATTTAAAAATTTATTCGATAGCTTATTAAAGAAATCAAAACAATTACTTTCAGAAGAAGAACTTTTTACTTTAAACAATCATGCTTATGATGCAGCTATGAAAATTAGAGAGTTTAAGCTGGATATAATTGATAGGCAGATTACCGATAAAATTACCATTTCGTTGCCACCTACATTTATTAATCATATGGTTAACGAAGTTGATGAATATATATTTATATTAACTAGATTAATGGAAGGAGATATCCCTAATATAGGCTCTATTCATCTCAATCTTTTATGGCTTCCGGATGGAGCAGGGCATGCATCTAATATAGCTAGTGGTCTTGATATGACAGAAAAAGAATTGATTAAAGAGAGTAATCAATATTCTAAGGAATTTGATAATTTATATTTAAGGACTATAGAGTACAATGGTTATACAAGAACTGGCATTTGTAATTTCCCTGCACTTGATAGTCTAAATAATAATGTTGACAAAACAATGAGTTGTTTTAAAGAATTCTTAAATGAATTAAAAAGAGGTATTATAGAAAAGAAAATACTTGGAACTCTTGTACCATTGGTACCTGATCATATGTTTAGAGAAGAATGTTACTATTTAATGAAGCTTTCAATGGTTTCAAACATAAAAAAGCCTGAGTGTGATCCTACAAAACCAAGAGTAGAGAGTTAAATTTAATAAAGAAAAAGAACCCATTTTATATTTTATAATGGGTTCTTTTTTACGAGAGTTTATCAGTGTAAGTCTAGATATAAAAAATAATTGCGAAGAAGCTACAGGACATAAATCGTATGAATTTAAATTAAATAATGGGAAAAAAACATAAGTAAAACTATTTTTTAAAATTAATATAATCACAAAAATTAAATTCAAAGTTATTAAATTTACTTATAATTAATTAGTTTCCTATAGAAAATTTTTATGCATACTATAATTAAATAAAATTTGAAAGCTTATTTTGGAAAACTAATTACAATATTGAGAAATATTTATGAATATAAGATAAAATGGAAAATAAATTTGATCAATTAACATAAAATAATGTAAATCACCAATATAATAGAAAAAAATACAAAATATTGAAATTGTCAAGAAATAGGTTATAATTAAATTGTAAGAAATAAAATTATAGTATGAGGTGGAAAACATGTCACAAAATTCACAAACAACCAAAAAGTTAACTTTGATACCATTAATATTAATGATCTTTACTTCTGTATTTGGCTTTGCTAACATGCCTAGATCTTTTTACTTAATGGGCTATGGTGCTATTCCTTGGTATATCTTATCCGGTATAACATTCTTTATTCCTTATGCATTCATGATGGCGGAGTATGGTGCAGCTTTTAAAGATGAGAAAGGTGGAATTTATTCCTGGATGGAAAAATCTGTAGGACCGAAATATGCATTTGTAGGAACTTTCATGTGGTATGCATCCTATATAATTTGGATGGTTAACATTTGTTCTACACTATGGATTCCAATTTCAAATGCAATTTTTGGTAAAGATACTACTTCAACTTGGGCATTTTTAGGATTAAATTCAACTCAAGTTTTAGGTGTATTAGGTATAATTTGGATAATATTTGTAACTTTTACTGCGTCCAAAGGATTAGAGAAAATAACTAAAGTAACATCTATAGGAGGAACTGCAGTTGCACTTTTAAATATCGTTTTATTAGTTAGTGCAATAATTGTTCTTATAGCCAATGGTGGACAACTAGCAGAACCTATAACTTCTGTTAAATCTTTTATACAATCTCCAAATCCTGCATATCAAAGTCCAATTTCTGTATTAGCTTTTATAGTTTTTGCTATATTTGGTTATGGTGGTATAGAAGTTGTTGGAGGACTTGTAGATCAAACTGAAAATGCTGAAGTAACTTTCCCTAAAGGAATTACTATTGCAGCTATTATAATTGCAGTAGGATATTCAATTGGAATATTCTTATGTGGTATATTTACAAATTGGAATAGTGTTTTAGCTTCCAAAGATGTAAACATAGGAAATATAGCCTATGCACTAATGCATAATTTAGGATATCAATTAGGACATTCTTTTGGAATTAGTGAAGCATCATCAGTATTAATGGGAGATTGGATTGCAAGATTTGTAGGACTTTCTATGTTCTTGGCTTTAACTGGAGCATTTTTTACATTATCCTATTCTCCACTAAAGCAGCTTATAGAAGGTACTCCAAATAAATTATGGCCTGGAAACATGGCTAAAATTGAAAATGGTATGCCTTTGAAGGCTATGCGTGTTCAATGTATAATTGTAGCAATATTTATTGCATTAGTATCATTTGGCGGAGATGCAGCAGCTAAGTTTTTTGGAAAGTTAATTCTTATGACCAACGTTGCAATGACTATACCTTATATGTTTTTATCATGTGCATTCATTTCTTTTAAAAATAAAACTGAAATAAAAAAGCCATTTGAAGTTTATAAAACTAAAAAAAGTGCAGTTGTTGCTACAGTTATAGTTACATTTACCATAGCCTTTGCTAATTTTTTCACAATTATAGAGCCTGCTACAAAAGGTAATATATCAGATACAATATTCTCAATTATTGGGCCTATATTCTTTAGCATAGTTGCTATATTAATGTATAATTCCTATGAGAAAAAGTATATTATTAAAAGTGAAAAAGATAAAACTAAAAGTTTATAAATTATAATTTATATAAAATAGAGGGGATACTAAAATTAATCCCTTCTATTTTTTTAGTGCGCCAAGCATTGGCATGAACTTGACGATGAAAATATGTTGTTGGTTTGGTAGTGATAACCATTAGTTAAAATAATAAATATATCTATATGTAGTTGAACTATTGGAAAATATAGTACATATAAGGTGTTTTTTAATAAAAAATAATTTATAATTAAATTGTATAAAGATAAGTTAAAAATAAGCATAAAGAGGTGTTTGAAATGAATTTTTATGAAAAAACATTAGAAGAAGAGGAAATATATAAAGGGAAAATAATAAATGTTGTAAAACAAAGGGTGAAATTACCTAATGGTAAAGAATCTTTTAGAGAAATTGTAAAACATCCAGGAGCAGTAGCAATTTTAGCTTATAAAGATGAAGATACAGTACTTTTAATAAAGCAATTCAGAAAAGCTATAGATAAAGATATATTTGAGATACCAGCAGGAAAAATAGAAAAGGGAGAGGATATAGAAAGTTCAGCCTTGAGGGAACTAGAAGAAGAAACAGGTTATAAGGCGAAAAAGATGGAATACTTAGGCAAAATAGTTACATCACCAGGTTTCTCAGATGAATACATATATATTTATAAAGCTTTTGACCTTTGTAAAGGTAAAGATGGCCTAGAGGATGAAGATGAATTTATAGATTTAATGGAAATTAGTATAGAAAAATTAAAAGAATATATTAAAGATGGAAAAGTAATAGATGGAAAAACTATAAGCGCAGTTATGATGGATACTTTATCTAGATATTAGATCTAGGAATTAGTAAAAAATTATATTTTTCTATAGAAAATAATTTTTTAAAAAAGATTTAATTAATAAGTAGAAGATCTATCTATTAGTAATCTTAAAGAATTTATTAGATGTTATTAAAAAAATAATATTTTTAAAAGTTAATAATAGTAGTAATATCCCTCTTTTGTTAGTCATAAATATAAGAAAGATAGAAACAAAGGGGGATAAATTTATTATGGAAAACAAATTTTTAAGTAATATAAACAGACACGTTCAAGAGAATTTTTGGTTATATATTATAAGTCTTTTATGTATTTGTACCGGTATAGTCTTAGGTATATATTCAGTAAAATATATGGGTTCCTTTGAAAAAGGTGATCTTTTAAGCTATGTAGAGAGTTTTAGTAAAAGCATTTCATCTAATGGAATAGATTCTAAATCAATTTTATTTGAAGCTATAAAAAATAATATAACTCTTATTATAGCTATTTGGTTTTTAGGATTAACTATGATAGGAATTCCAGTTATTCTCATAATAGATGTAATAAAAGGATTCACAATAGGTTTTACCACAAGCTTTATTGTAAATGGATTAGGAATGAAGGGAATATGGATGTCCCTTTTAGGTGTATTACCTCAAAATTTAATATATATTCCCTGTATAATATTTGCATCAGTGTTAGCAATGGAATTTTCAATACAAATATTAAGGGATAAAAATAATAGAGGATTTCAAAATGGAATATGGGTAAGAGCTACCTCCTATTCTTTTTCCTTTGTATTTGTAGTAGTAATTATGTTTATAGGGTTTTTAATGGAATCTTATATAACACCTAATATGATAAAGCTAGTAGTAGCAAGAGTAGGGGTTTGTATGTTATGTTTATAGAATATAAGAAAACTATAATTACTTTAATAAAGTGTTTTTTAATATTATTATTTTTTTGCTCCCTATTACCTAAGGCGTTAGATATAGTTCTTTATAATTTTTTTATAAAAGATAAGGTATATGAAAACAGTACTTTAGTATTTAAAAATATAGATTTAAAAATAAAAATTATATATAATTATATACTAGTTTTTAATAATTTTTTAAGAGGTTTTTAAATTAATTTGTTGAATATAATAAAGTAAGCTTAAAAAATAGGGGAATGATAAATGAAAAATATTATAGAAATTTATATAAAAGATTTACAAAAGAAAAACTTAAGTAAAAATACGTTAGAGGCTTATAGAAGAGATGTGGAGAAGTTTAGTGAATTTGTGAAAGGCAGAGAGGAGAAAATACTTTCTGTTGATACAGTTACTATAATGGCCTTCGTTCAATATTTACAAAGAGAAGGACGAGCTACCTCTTCCATAGTAAGGAATATAGTATCTATAAGAAACTTTTATAAATATTTAATTAAAAAAAACATGGCATCTGAGGATCCTACACTAGGATATGAAATACCTAAAATAGAAAGAACTATACCTAAAATACTTTCTGTAGAAGAAGTGGACAAACTTTTGAATTCCCCAGATTCTTCAAAAAAAGGATTAAGAGATAAAGCAATGCTAGAACTTATGTATGCTACAGGAGTTAAGATTACAGAACTCTTAAATTTAAATATATATGATATAAATTTGAAGTTTAATTATATAAAATGTAGAGGCAGTAAAAAAAGAGAGAGGATTATACCTATAGGCTCCTATGCAGTAAAGTGTTTAAAAAATTATTTAGAAGTAAGACCAGCTATAAATGTATATAATTTAGATTATTTATTTTTAAATTTAAAGGGAACTCAAATGACTAGACAGGGTTTTTGGAAAATAATAAAATTTTATGCAAAAGAAGCATCTATAGATAAAGAGATAGATTCTTATACACTAAGACATTCCTTTGCAGTACATTTACTTCAAAATGGAGCAGATATAAAATCTGTGCAGGAGCTTTTAGGTCATAAGGATTTAGCTGCAACTCAAATTTATTCTAGTATATCAAAGAAGAGTAAAATAGCAGAAGTATATAAAAATGCTCATCCAAGGGCATAATTTTAATAAAGCTTTCAAGACGAAGGAGGAGTTAATTTTGAATTTAAAGAAAATAAAAGAAAGTGCAGATTTTGTGAAAAATAACATATCTATAATTCCTGAAATTGGAGTTATTCTAGGATCAGGGTTAGGTGATCTAGCTGAAGAAATAGAAAATAAAGAAATTATAAAATATTCAGATATACCTAATATGCCGGCTTCAACTATAAAAGGACATAAAGGTCAATTTGTAGTAGGAACTTTAAAGGGTAAAAAGGTTATAATGATGCAAGGGAGAGTACATTATTATGAAGGAAATAAAATGAGTGATGTAGTACTTCCTGTATATATAATGAAAGAGCTAGGAGTAAAAAATATAATTGTTACAAATGCAGCTGGTGGAGTAAATGAAAATTACACTCCTGGAGATCTTATGATTATAAAGGATCATATCAATTTTGCGTTTAATAATCCTTTAATAGGTAGTAATGATGAAGAGATTGGCCCAAGATTTCCAGATATGTCAGAAGCATATAATAAAAACTTAATATTCCTTGCAGAAAAAGAAGCTGAAAAACTAGGTTTTTCTCTTCAAAAGGGAGTATATACTATGATGACAGGCCCATCATATGAAACACCATCAGAAATAAAAATGTTAAGAATGTTAGGGGCAGATGCAGTAGGAATGTCTACAGTACCAGAGGTTATAGCAGCAAATCATTGTGGAATTAAAGTGTTAGGAATATCTTGTATAACAAATATGGCAGCAGGTATATTACAGCAGCCACTAAACCATCAAGAGGTTATAGAAACATCCAATAAAGTAAGATCTAAATTTATATCCTTACTAAAATCAATATTAGAAGTTATATAAAATTTTTAATAAAAATGGGTTAATAAGTGATTCTTAAGGTCAAGTATAGAAATGTTTTGTATAAACAACCTCTACTTGACCTTAAGAATCACTTAATATATTTAAACTGTGAAACCTTAAGAGGTTGTTTCAAAATAAAATAGATTTAATTATAACAGCGCAAAGATAAGAAGTATATTTCATAAACTAATTCATTTCATTAACAAATTCTAAATATAGATATATTAAAATTAAATCTATTTCCAGACAGTGCGTTATATTATATAATGATTGTTTTATAGGGAGGAATAAATTATGAGAATGTATGATTTAATCTTAAAAAAAAGAAATGGGGAAGAATTAAGCAAAGAGGAAATAAATTATTTTATTTCAGAATATACTAATGGACATATTCCAGATTATCAAGCTTCAGCTCTTTTAATGGCTATATATTTTCAAAAAATGAGAAGAAGAGAAACTGTAGACTTAACTATGGCTATAGTTAACTCCGGAGATATATTGGATTTATCAAAAATACAGGGAATAAAAGTTGATAAGCATAGTACTGGAGGAGTGGGAGATACTACTACTTTAGTTTTAGCACCTATGGTAGCAGCTCTAGGTATACCTGTAGCTAAAATGTCTGGTAGGGGTTTAGGTCACACTGGTGGAACTATAGACAAATTAGAATCTTTTAAAGGTTTTTCAGTAAATATGACAGAGCATAAATTTATAAATAATGTTAATAATATAAAAATAGCTGTAGGAGCTCAAACAGCAGATTTAGCTCCAGCGGATAAAAAATTATATGCGCTAAGAGATGTTACTGCTACAGTAGATAATATTTCTTTGATAGCTTCTAGTATAATGAGCAAAAAAATAGCTGCAGGAGCCAATGCAATAGTTTTAGATGTAAAAGTAGGAGAAGGAGCATTTATGAAAACTCCGGAAACTGCAAAAGAGTTAGCGGAAGAAATGGTTAATATAGGTAAAAGTGTAGGTAGAAATACTGTAGCTATATTATCAGATATGGATCAACCTTTAGGCTATGCCATAGGTAATGCCTTAGAAGTAAAAGAGGCTATAGATACACTAAAAGGCAAAGGACCTAAGGATTTATTAGAATTATGTTTAACTTTAGGAAGTAATATGGTTATTTTAGCTCAAAAGGCAAATACTATAGATGAAGCAAGAAAAATGCTTTTAGAGACTATAGAAAAAGGGTTAGCTATAGAAAAATTAAAAGAATTTGTTAGATCTCAAGGTGGAGACGATACTTTAGTGGACAATACTGATAAATTACCTAAGGCAGCATATATAATTCCTGTAGTTTGCGAGAAAAATGGATATATAAACAAAATTCACGCTCAAAATATGGGGATAATAGCATCAGAATTAGGCGCAGGAAGAGCTACAAAGGATAGCATTATAGATTTAGCTGTAGGTATAGTTTTAAACAAGAAAAGGTCAGATAAAGTTAAAAAAGGAGATATAATAGCCTATGTTTATGCTAATGATAAAACAAAAGGAGAAAAGGCTGCAAAAGATATATTAAATAATTATGTTATAGAAGAAGATTTAAAAGAAGAATTGCCTTTAATATATGATATAGTAAAATAATATAATTAAAGCATTCTATAAAAGAGTATTTAATTTTTTTAGTAGATTTAAATTAAAACGACAATTATATAATGTTATAATTATATAAACATAGAGGAGGAGTAAATATGTTTTCAATTATGGCAATAAAAATTTCTCCTAGAAATGAAATTGCACCAAAGGTTCAAGAGATTTTAACTAGAAATGGTTGTATAATAAAAACAAGATTAGGACTCCATGAAGCTACCAATGATAGTTGTTCAAAGTGTGGATTAATTTTATTAGAACTTTTAAATAATAAGAAAGAAGACATAGAAAATTTAAGTAAAGATTTAACTTCTTTAGAAGGGGTATCTGTAAAGTTATTAGAAATTTAATACAGAATATATTTAGAAATTAATATTTAGAAATACAAATTTACACAATAAGCTTAGAATGTTACTTAGGTTTATTGTGTTTTTTATTGATAATTTTATCCAGTTAAAATATACTTAGAATATATAAAGAGAAAGAGGATGGTGCTTAAAGTTGAAAAAAATCGGACAAGTTTTATTGGGCATAATTATTTTAGTTATATTAATTGTAGGGGGATATATCTTATTTATGACAGTAACAGATTATAAACCAGAGGATAAAATTAAGTTATCCATTGAAAGACAAACAGAGAATAAATTAAATTTAAATGATAGTTTTTCTATAGCTACTTTTAATATAGGCTATGCTGGAATGGATGATGAACAAGATTTTTTTATGGATGGAGGCAAAGGTTCTAGATCATCTAGCAAAGAAAAAACTATGGAAAATATGAAAGAAATAACTGCTTTTTTAAAGAAAGATCATAGTTCCTTTATATTTTTACAAGAAGTAGACACTAATTCAACTAGAAGTTTTAGAATAAATCAATATGATTATTTAAAAAATAACTTAAAAGCATATTCTTCAAGTATGGCTTTAAATTATAAAACACCCTGGGTACCAGTACCTGTATTAAAGCCACATGGCACTGTTAATGCAGGCTTAGTAAATTTATCTAAGTACAAGGTTAATTCAGCCACTAGATATCAATATCCAGGTAAAGAAGGTTGGCCAAGACAATTGGCAGAATTAGATAGATGTTTTTTAGAATCTAGAATCTCTCTGGAAAATGATAAAGAATTAGTTCTTATAAATTCTCATCTATCTGCTTATGATAAAGGTGGTAAAATAAGAAAACAGCAACTTTCTTTTCTGAGAAATTATATAATAAAAGAATATAAAAAAGGGAATTATATTATAGTAGGTGGGGATTGGAATCACTTAATACCGGGAACGGATCCTTTAATATTTAAAACTACAGAAAAGTGGCCAGATTGGCTCCCAAAAATACCTAATGACTTTAAACCAAAGGAATTTAAGTGGGTAGCGGATAAAAATGTTCCAACCACTAGAACGGACGCCACTCCTTATAAAAAAGGAGAAAATTTTACAGCAGTTATAGATGGATTTTTAGTATCAGATAATATAGAAGTTATACGTGTAAAAGCTCATTCAATGGATTTTAAAAATACAGATCATAATCCTGTCAATATGAAATTTAAATTAAAATAATTTATTAGGACCGTTAACATATTTAAATATAAAATAGGTTAATGGTCCTAACAAATTAGGTAATATATAAATAGAATTATTAGCTTTAAGTGGAGTATTAGGCTTAGTAATCATCATGTAAAAATTAGTTCTTAAAATAAAAATAAGGAGAATTTTGTATGACTAAATATGAAATAGATGCTATAAATGAATTAAATATGTTTAAGAAAGAAATGACCAAAAGAGATTCTATAGTTTATAAAGTTACAAAAAAAGTTCAGAATAAAACTAATAGCTTTATTCCTGAAAAAGCACATAAAGTAATTACTGAAGGGGTTAAAAATATGATAAAGGTTGTACTTTTTACTTCTAAATATGTTACTATTAAGCCTCCTAAATTAGCCAATTTAGAAGAAAGAGAAAATTTAGCTTATGAAAAGTTAAATTTATATAGAAAAACAGCAACAATTAGTGGTGCAGGTACAGGACTAGGAGGATTAATGTTAGGTCTTGCAGATTTCCCTATATTATTAACAATTAAAATTAATTTTTTATTTAACTTAGCTAATATATATGGTATTGATGCTAGAGATTATAAAGAAAGATTATACATTCTATATATTTTCCAATTAGCTTTCTCAGAGGGAAGTGAGAGAAGAAAAACCTATAATAAAATTATAAATTGGAGTAGTTATAGTAAAGAATTGCCAACGGGTATTAATGATTTTAATTGGAGAGAGTTTCAGCAAGAGTATAGAGACTATATAGATTTTTCAAAGATGCTTCAAATTATTCCAGGTATAGGTGCTCCAATAGGTGCTTATGCAAATTATAAATTAATGAATAAATTAGCTTATGTGGCTATTAATTGTTTTAGAATGAGATATTTTTCTTTAAATTGATTTATATAAAAAATACATATAATTAGTTTTAGTATTCCTCCTAACAGAGTCTAGTTATTTATCTATAGAAAATTTTTCCGTGATAATATTATGAAATTCTGGAGAAAATATTTGTAAAGGAGGGAACTATAAATGAAAAGAAAAATTTATTACTTTTTCAGTGTAATAATTACCATAACTTTTATTTTTGGTGTATTTGTAACACCTGTAAATGCGTACAGTAAACAAAATGACTTAAAAAAAGAAGAAAAAACGGAAGAGAAAGATTCTAATGAAGGAGGTAGTTTAGATGTAGAAGCTAAGTCTGCACTTCTTATAGAACCTACAACAGGAAAGGTTATTTATGAAAAAAATTCTCATGAAAAATTTGCTCCAGCATCAGTCACAAAAATTATGACAATGCTTCTATCAATGGAGGCGGTAGATAGTGGTAAAATAAAGTTAACTGATAAAGTTACCATAAGTGAAAATGCTAAAAAAATGGGTGGAAGCACCATGCTTTTAGATGTAGGAGAAGAAAGAACAGTTGAAGAACTTTTAAAAGGAATAGCAATAGCTTCTGGAAACGATGCTGCAGTAGCCATGGGAGAATACTTAGCAGGTAGTGAAGAAGCATTCGTAAAAATGATGAATGATAGAGCTCAAAAATTAAATATGAAAGATACATCTTTTAAAAATTGTACTGGACTTAGTGAAGAAGGTCACAAAACTTCAGCTTATGATATATCTATAATGTCAAGAGAACTATTAAAACATAAACAAATATTAAAATATACAGGAACATATATGGAAACCATATCAGAAGGAAGAAAAAGCCCTATAGGATTAGTAAATCACAATAAACTTGTTAGATTCTTTAAGGGCTGTGATGGCTTAAAAACAGGATTTACAGATGAAGCTAAATATTGTATATCAGCTACAGCAACACGAGATGGAGTAAGAATGTTAGCAGTAATAATGGGTGCTCCAACCTATAAAATAAGAAATAAAGATGCTAGTAAACTTATGAATTACGGATTTTCAAAATTTCAATGTAAAACTATAGTTAAAAAAGGAGATGTAATATCAAAGATACCTTTAAATTCTAAAGGGGATAAATATTTTATGGCGAAATCCTGTGAAGAACTAAATGCTATAGTAGAAAAAGGTAAAAATACAAAAATAACTAATAAATGCATTATAGATGAAAATAAGAAAGAATATAAAATAAATGAAGAGGTTGGTGTATGTGAGTTTTATTCAGATGGTAATTTAATAGGTAAGGTTAAGATAACATCTGATAGAAATATAAGAAAGTCAGGAATTTTTAATCAGTTTAAAGGTGGATTTGAAAGATTAATAGATAAGGGTATATAATAAGAATATATATGATTTAAAAGGAGGGTAAAAGCTAACATGACTATCTCATGTTAGCTTTACTTAAATATGAATATACTAAATAAATTTACGAAAAAAGAATTAGAAAATATTTTATTAGATTATTCTAATATTTATGTTAGAATATTAAATGTACTTTATTCAATAAAAGGTGAACATGGACAAAGTATTTTTATAGATAATTCCTTCTTAAACAGGGATTTGAGAAAGTCTATAGATAAATATATACATAATAAAGAAGTTTATGATTTAAGTTTATCTAATGCTAAGGATAACTATGAAATTTATAAAGTATCAAGTAAAACTCATAGTTTTGAAAGAATTTTATTAGCCTAGAATTCAAAATTTAGATACAAAGTATATAATTATGAGAAAAATATAAAATTAATGGATTTAACTATGAATGGACAGGATATAAAAAAATTAGGCATAAAAGAAGGAAAAGAAATAAGATTAATATTAGAGTATATGAAAAAATATAAAATTAATTTAGGATTACTAGACGAAGAAAATTTTTTAATAGATAATATGGGAGAGATAAAAAATGCCATTAAATATAAAAATACATAATTTCGATGGACCTTTTGACTTATTACTACATTTAATTAAAAAGAATAAAATGGAAATATATGATGTAAGTATATATGAAATAACTAATCAATATTTACAGTACTTGAATAGAATGGAAGAGTTAGATTTGGAAATAACTTCAGAATTTATAGTTATGGCAGCTACCCTGATTGAAATAAAATCTAAATATTTATTACCTAAAGTGGAAGAAGAAAAAGAGGAAGAGGAGAATGATCCTCAAAAAGAACTTTTAGACAAGCTTTTAGAATATAAAAAATTTAAAGCTGCTGCAGAGTTTTTTAAAACTCGTCAAAAGATAAGTGGAACATCCTTTAGTAAAAAACCAGAAATTATAGAAGTTAAAAATAAAGAAACAACCACAGAAGAACTACTTAAAAATGTAACAATGTTAAGCTTATATAATACATATAATGATTTAATAAGTAAATATTCGAATAAAATGAATGAAAATGTGGAATTTAAAGGAGAAATACAATTAGATAAATATAAAATAGAAGATAAGATAGAATATATCGGTAAAAAAATAAGTTCAAAAGAAAAGTGGCTTTTTTCTGATTTTATAAAAGAATGTAGTTGTAAAATGGAGATAGTAGTAACTTTTTTAGCTATACTAGAGCTTATAAAGTTAAAAACAATACAAGTATACCAATCTAATAATTTTAATGATATACATATAGAAAGAGGCGTTGTAGGTGAATAAAGATTATGAAGAACAATTAGAAATAAATGAAGTATCACAAAAAAACAAATATAAATCTATAATAGAATCTCTTTTATTTATGAGTGGAGAACCTATTAACATAAAAGATTTAGCAACTATATTAAATTGTAAACATGATAAAGTAAGCTTATTACTTAATGAAATGAAAAATAACTATGCTAGTAAGGATAGGGGGATAAAAATATTAATATATAATAAAGCTGTTCAACTAGTGACTAAACCAGAAAATAGCATATATGTAGAAAAACTATTAAAAACTAATGTAAGACAATCCTTATCTCAGGCAGCTTTAGAGACATTATCAATCATAGCATATAAACAACCTATTACCAGAGTTGCTATAGACGAAATAAGAGGGGTGAAAAGCGATAGAGCTATATATACCCTGTTAGAAAAAAACATTATAAAAGAATGTGGTAGACTGGAGGTACCAGGTAAACCTATTTTATATGGTACTACGGAAGAATTTTTAAAATTTTTTGGCTTAGATAGTATAGAAGCTATTCCTAATTTAGAAGATTTACTAAAAGAATTTAGTAAAGAAGAAGATTAATCCTTAAAACAAACTAAAAAGTAGTATAAAAGCCCCTTAAATATATATTAGGGGCTTTTATTTAGATTTCATGATTATTAAAATTACTGTCACAGCTAGAATTTTCTTCAGAATCATTTTCCTTTTTATTACATCCAAACTTATCTTTTAACATATCCATTATTTGGGGCACATTATCTATTAATTTTTCATAAGTATTTTTATGATCTACAGATAAAAGTCTTATTTGATCACCTTTTATTACTAGAAATGCAACTGGTTTTACAGTAACACCTGCTCCAGATCCCCCTCCAAAAGGGTAATTTAAGTCATTCTCATTTTGCTTTTCAGATAAATACTCGGAACCACCAGAAGCGAAACCAAAGGAAACTTTAGATATAGGTACAATTGTAGTGCCATCGGGACTATTTAAAGCATCACCTACAATTGTATTTACATCTATCATATCTTTTATGTTTTCCATGGTATTTTTCATTAAATTTTCAATAGGATGACTATCCATTAAAAAAACCTCCTCATATAATTTATTAACAGATTTTTTATTTTAAAAATTTTATTAATAAATTTATTTTATGCCCTTTTTAAATTTTTATAATTTATTTTAAATGAAATGTATATATATATAATTTTTACCAAGCTTATATAAAATATACCTTTAAATTTAAACTCTATAAAATTTTTGTTTTTAAATAAAGGGGTTATATTAAACTTAAAATTTTTAAGTTTAAATATTTTAAGTAAATAATTATAAATATAAGGTACTAGACTTTGCAGCGCCCCATAAATAATAGCTGAATAAGCTGCATCTTCTATATCATAATTTAAAAAAGCAGAGATATTAGCTTTAGGTTTAAAATTACATTTTTCTAAAGTTACTTTTAAAGCTTTTGTCTTGTTATCATCTTTTTTCTCATTTGTTTTTTTATTAATATAATTTTGCTTTTTTATATTTTTAGATTCTTCTTTTTTCCATTTAAAATTATATATATACACATTAAAGTATTTATCAGTATATATAACTGTTATTTTAAAAGGCATGATTAAAATAAGTATAAAAATTATAAATATTGAAATAATAAAAAAAAGCATGTTAAAAGCCTCCTGGAGATTTAAATATTATAAATTATTGCCAATAATAAAAAAATATAAACAATTATATAAGTAAACATATAAAAAATTATGTAAATTAAATCAAAAAGTAAACTAAAAAACTATTTATTTTTCAAAAAATTTTACAAATAATAAATACAACATAACTGGAGAGTGAACAAGATGAAAAAAACTCTAAAAAACAAATTTATATTAATACTTTCTTTAATATTTATAGTTACATTAATACCAACAAAAGCTTACGGGAAAGAAGAATCTCAAAAAAACAAACCACCTTATATTAATGCTAGATGCGCCATTGCCATAGATAAGGATACGGGAATAGTATTATTTGAAAAATCAGCCAACGAAATAGTTCCTATTGCAAGCACCACAAAAATAATGACCACTCTAGTAGCACTAAAGTATGGAGACTTGGATAGAAAAATAGAAATCTCTGAAAATGCAGATAAAATAAAAGGATCAACGGTAGGCTATAAAAAAGGTGAAAAAATAACCTTAAGAGAATTACTTTATGGCCTTATGTTAAGATCCGGCAATGATGCAGCTATAGCTATAGCTGAGGGTATAGCAGGAAGTGTAGAGGGTTTTTCTAAACTTATGAATGAGTATGCTAGTGAAATAGGACTTTTAAATTCTCACTTTATAACTCCCCATGGTTTAGATAAAGATGAACATTACTCTACAGCCTATGATTTAGCTCTAGCTACAGCAACTGCTAAAAAATATGAATTGTTTAATAAAATAGTATCCTCCAAAGATGTAAAAAAAGAAGAATATAGTTTTACAAGAGATTACCACAATATAAATAAAATACTTTGGAAGATACCTGAAGCGGATGGAGTTAAAACAGGGTATACTGGAAAAGCAGGTAAATGTTTAGTAACCTCCTCTAAAATCAATGGTAATGATATTATAATAGTAGTTTTAAACTGCACTCCTAGATGGAATGAGACAACAAAAATACATGATTATGTGAAAAATAATTATGATTTTAAAAAAATATGTACTAAAGGAGATATATTAGATCAGGCTGTTTTTGAGGAAGGTTCCGTAAACATAATAGCAGACAAGGATATAATTATTCCTTTTAAAAATGGAGCAGATTATTCTATAAAGATAAATAAGCCTAAAGAGTTAAATTGGAAAGTTAAAAAAGGTGAAGATTTTGGATCTATTTCTATATTAAATGGTAATGAATTAATCTATAATAAAAAACTTAAAGCAGGAAATAACTTATCTAAGGGTGGAATAAAAAATTGGTTTTTAAATAAGAAGAAATGCACCTCTGATAAATAAGCATTAATAAAAGGGATGTCTCAAAACAGATTTAATTTTTATATTTAGAGTTCTAAAAATTAAATCTATTTTATTTTGAGATATCCCTTTATTGTTGTTTTAATTTATTTTTTATTTAATTTCATTTCTATGTATTTGTCTAAATAAATTTTTATGATGGCTGCAATAGGTACAGATAAAAACATACCCATTACACCAAAAGTTCCTCCGCCAATAGTTATTGCAAATATTATCCATATAGGACTTAAGCCAACTTGATTGCCAAGAATTTTAGGACCTAAATACCAACCATCAAATTGTTGAAGTATTACTATAAAAATTAACACCCAAATAGCTTTTATATAATTAAAAAACAATGTTATTATAAAAGCAGGTATCATTCCTATAAAAGGACCAAAATAAGGAATCATATTTGTTATTCCTACAATAAAAGATATTAAAGCAGCATAAGGAACTTTCATTATTGTTAATCCCGCAAAACACATTAATCCAATTATTAAAGAATCTATAGATTTACCTATTATGTATTTTGAAAAAACCATGTCTACCTCTTTGAAGAAACTCAAAATTTTTGAATAATTTTTTTCACCAGATAGCGCTAATATAAATTTTTTTAAGTTTTCTATAAGACTTTCCTTATCTAATAAAAGGTATATAGAAATAATTAATCCAAATACAAACTTAACTAAAAATGAAGTGAATTTTATTGTAGTATTTAAAAATGTATTTATAAATGTATTAGTTAAATTAGATATTTTATTCAATAAACTAGGTATATTATTGCTTATTTGAGAATTTTCCATTAACATATCATATACCTTTGAATATTTTATATTATCATTAAACCACTGAATTGTTTGATTAATATAATCAGGACTATGAGCGAAAAGATCCCCAATATTTTTTATAATTTTAGGAACAAAGGTATTTATAAATAGTATCAAAAGGCCGATTACAATTATATAAGTTATAATAATACTAAATATCCTTTTTAATTTAAATTTATTTTGAAAATATTTCATTAATGGATTTAATATATAAGCAATTCCAAAAGCCCAAATAAATGGTACTAATATTGATAAAAAAGATTTCATAAAAGAATAAATATTTTCTATGTTGTTTATAAATTTTAAAAGTAGAAAGGATATCACTATTATAGGTATAAATTCTAAGAATGGTATTTTTTTATTTTTCGTCACCTGTTTAACCCCCAATTATAGATAATAATAACCTATGCGCTTTATAAATTTTACTATATTGTAATAGATTTTACAACCTATATAATATTATAAATGCGTTTAAAAAAATTAAATCATAAGTATATATTAATAAATTTTTAATATTCTGAATTTTATCTTGTTAATACTATTTATGATATAGTTATGTGATATAATAAAAAACAAATAAATTTATTTTTTAGTATGGAGGGCATTAATATGGATACAAAAACTAGAATACTAGGAGGATTATTTGGAGTAGCCTGTGGAGATGCTTTAGGTATAACATTAGAAAATATGGATAAAGAAGAAATTCATAAGTATGGATATTTAAAAGAAATAGTTGGCGGTGGGGTTTTTGATTTAAAACCAGGCTGTACAACAGATGATACTTTAATGGTGTTATGTGTAGCTAAAGGAATATTAAATAATCCAGAAGATCCAAAAGATAGCATAGGAAATGAATTTATGAAAGTATACCAAGATCTAATAAAATATGGAGGCACTACTATAAAGTGTACCATAGAAAAATTTTTGGAATGTAGAGACTGGTATGAAGCTAGTTTACACAGCAGTGAAGTACTTAGCTGGCAAGCTGCTGGTAACGGAGCCTTGAAAAGAAGTCTGCCTGTAGCTTTATATTATAAAGATTATGATGAAATAGTTAAAATAACAAAAGAACAATCTCAATTAACTCATAGAAGTAAAATTGGAGAGAGAGCTTGTCTTCTGTATAATACATTAATTTATTATTATATAAAAGAATATGATAAAAATGAAGCATTAAAATTAGTACTTAAAGAATTTGATGAATTTTATGAGATAACAAATATAAATAAATACTCATTAAACTCATCCCCTTTTGTAGTAGATTCATTAATGTGTGCTATTTGGAGTATTATGAATACAACTACAGCAGAAGAAGCTATATGTGAAGCAGTTAATTTAGGTGGAGATGCAGGAAGTGTAGGGGCAATAACTGGAGGACTAGCCGGTGCGTATTATGGATATGATGCTTTACCGAAAAAATGGACAAACATAATAGATAAAAAACAAGAATTATTAGATATAGCCTTAAAATTAAGTAAAAATAGTTAGAATTTTTATTAATAAAAGTAAATAATTTGTTAACATAATTGTTAAATAAATAAACAATAGTTTGTGCAAAATATAACAATTACTAATTGAATAGAATTTATTGTTGACTATAATAATAAATTGTGGTAAATTAAATGAGTAATTTAAAAATAGGCGATGGAGTTCGCCATAATCGCGTAATGCTAATGACTCCTACAAATAATATGATTGTTATTTGTAGGATTTTTTGCGTTTGTAATAAAAATTTAAGGGAGGAGATTTTATGGCAGGAAGTTTAGCTATTATTATTTTATTAGGATTAATTGCAAATAAACTCTTTGAAAAGTTAAATCTACCAGGTCTTTTAGGAATGTTAATATTAGGTATTATAATAGGCCCTCATGGTTTAAACTGGTTAAGCAAAGATATATTAAATACTTCATCGGATCTTAGAAAAATTGCTTTAATTGTAATTTTATTAAGGGCAGGATTAGGTCTTAATAAATACGAATTAAAATTGGTTGGTAAAACAGCTCTAAAATTAAGTTGTATACCTGGAATTATAGAAGGATTATTTATAGCAATAGCCTCCGTAAAACTTTTAGGTTTTTCTTTTATACAAGGAGGATTATTAGGATTTATTATTGCTGCAGTTTCACCAGCAGTAGTTGTACCTCAAATGTTAAACTTAATAGACAAAGGCCTTGGAAAAGCTAAGGGTATACCAACTCTTATACTGGCCGGCGCGTCTATAGATGATGTTTTTGCAATAACAATATTTAGCACATTTTTAGGATTATATACGGGGAAGAATATAAATATAGCCATACAGATATTAAAAATACCTGTTTCTATAATATTAGGTACATTAATTGGTGTATTATCAGCAATCATTATTATAAAGATATTTAAAAAGTATCCTATAGATAACACTAAAAAGATATTAATTATACTTAGTATATCTATTATACTTACTTTAATAGAAACTTTACTAAAGGGTAAATTAGAAATAGCTAGCTTATTGGGGGTTATGTCTTTAGGCTTTGTAATATCTGATAAAATTCCTAGTATAGGAGATAAAGTATCTAAAGGATTAAATGAAATATGGGTTTTTGCTCAAATACTTTTATTTGTTCTTGTAGGAGCTGAAGTAAATATGGTAATAGCTTTTAAATCAGGATTTTTAGGTATAATTATTATTGCTTTAGGTCTTATAGGAAGAAGTATAGGAGTATTAATTTCTCTGAAAGGTTCAAATTTAAATATAAAAGAAAAACTCTTTTGTGTTATAGCCTATATCCCTAAAGCTACAGTTCAAGCAGCTATGGGAGCAGTACCATTAGCCAATGGTGTAGCAACAGGAGATATTATTTTAGCAATAGCAGTTTTGTCAATTTTAACTACAGCTCCATTGGGAGCTATAGCAATAAATTTATCTGGTCCAAGATTATTAGAATTAAACCTTTCTTAGACTAGATCAAATTTTTTATAAAATATATCTCTTTTGCTATAAAAAACTTTGAAAAATACAAGAAAATCATTAAGTTGTATAAAAATAGATTTAATTTTAATATAACAAATTAAAAAATACAAATACTAAATATATGAATAAGCTTTAATAGTTCTTAATCTAGGGAAATTAATTGATTTATAAGTGTATTTTTTATCTTTGCGGTGTTAAAATTAAATCTATTTTATTTTGAAATATCTCTTTATACAAAATTTATGTTAATTTATTATCATTCATGATACATAAGAATGAAGGATTTAAGCAAAAGATTGTTAAATAATAGTAAAAAATCTCCCTGAAATTAATGAAAACTTAATGAAATTGATAAAAGTAAAATTTACCACAATTAATTTTCAGAAATATGTTAATTTTCTAAAGAATATATAGTATAATATAAAATAAAAAATAAATGGATTTTTCAAATAGCAAAAAGGGGGAGGATTCCTATGTGTTCCAATGAGTTAGCAAATATCAAATTCAAAGAACTAGAAGAATATATAAACAATATCTCCAATAAGAAAGGATCCCTTATAGAAGTGCTTCATAAGGCTCAACATATTTTTGGATATCTTCCAAATGAAGTGCAGGAATTTGTAGCTAAAAAGCTAGATATTCCCGTTTCAAAGGTTTACGGAGTTATTACTTTTTACTCTTATTTTACTACAGAACCAAAGGGTGAAAATGTTATAAATGTCTGTATGGGCACAGCTTGCTTTGTAAAGGGAGCTGGGGATGTACTTTCAGAATTTGAAAAGAAATTGAATATAAAAGTTGGAGAAACCACTAAAGATGGCAAATTCACATTACAAGTTTTAAGATGTGTAGGGGCCTGTGGATTAGCTCCAGTGGTTACAATTAATGATAAGGTATATGGACATTTTACTAAAAATGAAGTAGATAAAGTATTGGAAGAATATGGGGCGTAGGAGGGATATTTATGGAGAAAATTAATTCGTATAAAGAATTGAAAAGCTATTATGAAAACTATAAGGATTTATTAAAAAGTAGACATACCACCCATGAAGAAGAAACAGCAGTAGAAAATAAAAAATGTGAAAGACTTATACTAGTTTGTGGTGGTACAGGATGTAAATCAGCTGACAGTGATAAAATTGTAGAAAATTTAAAAGAAGAAATAAACAAATTAGGACTCCAAGAAGAAGTAAAAGTTTCTATTACAGGATGCTTTGGTTTCTGTGAAAAAGGTCCTATAGTTAAAATAAATCCAGATAATGTTTTTTATGTTAAAGTAAAACCAGAAGATGCTAAGGAAATAGCAGAAAAGCATTTATTAAAAGGTGAAGTAGTAGAAAGATTACTTTATGAAGAACCAACCCTTAAAGAAAAAGTAAAAAGACAAGATGAAATGTCTTTTTACAAAAAACAAAAAAGAATTGCTCTTAGGAATTGTGGACTTATAAATCCAGAAGATATAAAAGAATGTATCGGCTCAGAGGGATACTTAGCCCTAGGAAAAGTTTTAAGTGAAATGACACCGGATGAATTAATAAAATTAATAACTGACTCAGGACTTAGAGGAAGAGGCGGCGGTGGCTTCTCTACAGGTAAAAAGTGGAGTTTTGGAAAAATGTATGATAGTGATGTTAAATATATAATATGTAATGCAGATGAGGGTGATCCAGGAGCCTTTATGGATCGTTCCATATTAGAAGGAGATCCTCATAGCATAATTGAAGCTATGGCCATAGCTGGCTATGCCATAGGAGCTTCCAAAGGTCGTATATATATAAGAGCAGAATATCCTTTAGCTGTAAATAGATTAAAAATAGCTATGGATCAAGCTAAAGAGTATGGTCTTTTAGGAGAAAATATTTTAGGCACCGGTTTTAACTTTAATATAGAAATAAAATATGGTGCAGGAGCCTTCGTATGTGGGGAAGAAACAGCATTAATACACTCCATAGAAGGAGAAAGGGGAGAACCTACTTATAAACCACCATTCCCAGCAGAAGCTGGTCTTTGGAATAAGCCAACAGTTGTAAATAATGTAGAAACTTTAGCAAATATACCTGCCATAATAAATAGGGGTGCAGATTGGTATAAATCCATAGGAACAGAAAAATCCAATGGTACAAAAGTTTTCGCCCTAGCAGGGAAAATAAATAATGTTGGATTAGTTGAAGTTCCTATGGGGACTAGTCTAAGAGAAATAATATATGATATAGGTGGAGGTATAAAAAACGGTAAGAAATTTAAAGCTGTTCAAACAGGAGGACCTTCAGGTGGATGTATTCCAGCTTCGCTTTTAGATATTCCTATAGACTACGAATCACTAACATCTATAGGGTCTATGATGGGATCCGGTGGAATGATTGTTATGGATGAAGATAATTGTATGGTAGATATAGCAAAATTTTATCTTGAATTTACAGTGGATGAATCCTGTGGTAAATGTACCCCTTGTAGAATCGGTAATAAGAGACTTTTAGAAACTTTAATAAAGATAACCAATGGGAAGGGTTCAGAGGAAGATTTAAATAAATTAGATGAATTATCACATATAATAAAGGATACTTCCTTATGTGGATTAGGACAAACTGCACCAAATCCAGTACTAAGTACTATGAGATATTTTATGGATGAATACGAAGCTCATGTTAATGAAAAAAGATGTCCATCAGGTACTTGTAAGAATTTACTCCATTATGAGATTACTGATAAATGTATCGGATGTACTAAATGTGCAAGAGGTTGCCCAGTATCCTGTATAATAGGAAAAGTTAAAGAAAAACATTTTATAAATCAAGAAAAATGTATTAAATGTGGAAATTGTTATAGTGCTTGTCCAGTTGGGGCTATTATAAAGAAATAGGAAGAAAGAGGTGAATAAAATGAGTTTAGTAACTTTAAATATAAATGGTAAAGAGCTTAAGGTAGAGAAGGGAACCACTATATTAGATGCAGCAAAACTTTTAAATATAAATATACCAACTCTATGTAATTTTCATCTTAATGATAATAAAACAGAAAATAAACCTGGTTCCTGTAGGGTCTGTGTAGTAGAAGTAGAAGGGCGAAAAAACTTAGCGCCAGCCTGTTGTACCCCTGTAGGGGAAGGAATGATAGTAAAAACCAATTCCATAAGGGCTATAAAAGCTAGAAGAGCCATAGTAGAATTACTTTTATCTGATCATCCAAAAGATTGTTTGCTTTGTGAGAAAAACACAAAATGTGAACTACAAAAATTAGCTGCAGATATGGGAATAAGAGAAATGAAATATCAAGGTGAAATTTCAATGTATCCTATAGATATTTCTAGTTATTCCATAGTTAGAGATATGGATAAATGTATACTTTGTAGAAGATGCATAACTATGTGTAATGAAGTTCAAACTGTAGGAACTCTATCTGCTATTGGAAGAGGTTTTGAAACTGTAGTAGCACCAGCCTTTTCTGAAGCTATAAAAAATACTAATTGTACCTTCTGTGGACAATGTGTTTCTGTCTGTCCAACTGGGGCTTTAACAGAAGTAAATAATACAAGTAAAGTTTGGGATGCTCTATCACAAAAGGATAAAGTTGTTATTGTACAAACAGCTCCAGCTATTAGAGCTGCTTTAGGTGAAGAATTTGGATTAGAACCTGGAACAACTGTTACAGGAAAAATGGTAGCGGCTCTTCGTCAATTAGGATTCAGTAAAGTTTTTGATACAGATTTTGCAGCAGACTTGACTATTATGGAGGAAGCTTCAGAATTTATTCATAGATTAGAACATGGCGGAACACTTCCAATGCTTACAAGTTGTTGTCCAGGATGGATAAAATTCTTTGAACACAACTTTAATGATTTAATGGATATACCATCTAGTTGTAAGTCTCCTCAGCAAATGTTTGGAGCTATAGCTAAAAGTTATTTAGCAGAAAAAATGAAGGTAGATCCTAAAGATATTATAGTAGTATCTGTAATGCCTTGTCTTGCTAAAAAGTATGAAGCAAAAAGAGAAGAAATGAAGAGAAATGGAATTCCCGATGTAGACATTGTTATAAGTACAAGAGAATTAGCTAAAATGATAGTAGAAGCGGGTATAGATTTTAATTCTCTACAGGAGGAAGAATTTGATAATCCACTAGGTGAATCTACAGGGGCTTCAGTAATTTTTGGAACTACCGG
Organism: Clostridium sp. CTA-1; assembly: GCF_054768215.1. Taxonomy (NCBI): domain Bacteria; kingdom Bacillati; phylum Bacillota; class Clostridia; order Eubacteriales; family Clostridiaceae; genus Clostridium; species Clostridium sp. CTA-1. Next base: position 70,922 of record NZ_BAAAAP010000010.1, on the reverse strand, counting down.
TGGTGTTATGGAAGCAGCCTTAAGAACTGCCTATGAATGGGTTACTAAAGGTACTTTAAAAGATGTAGAATTTATAGAAGTTCGCGGTGAAGAGGGTATAAGAGAAGCTACAGTAAACATAAAGGATATAGAGGTTAAAGTAGCTATAGCTAGTGGATTAGGTAATGCTAGAAAACTTTTAAATGATATAAGAAATGGAAAGTCTAAATATCATATGATCGAAATCATGGCGTGTCCATCAGGCTGTGTAGATGGTGGTGGTCAACCTTATATCTATGGAGATACAAATATATTGAAAAAAAGAACAGAAGCCCTATATAAAGAAGATAGTAATAAAGAAATAAGAAAGTCTCACGAAAATCCATATATAAAGAAACTTTATGAAGAATATTTAGGTAAACCTTATGGTGAAAAAGCTCATGAACTTCTTCATACTAAATATAGAGTTAGATAACATGAAATAAATACAAATTTTTTCATTAATATACACCAAATAAAAACAGTGTCAGTATGATTTTAAACTATAATCAGTTATAAGTTTAAAGTAATTTCCTAAAATATAAAACCTATATTAGATTATATAGTTTATTGTAGGTTTTGTAATATAAAAATAAGAGAGCCTTTATTTACTCCTTTTTACCCCTCATTTTAAATATTTAGGCTCTCTTATTTTTGTGTTTTAATACTTCTGCAAATAAAATTTTCAAAATAGATTTAAAAAGAAATTAAATCTATTTTATAAATAAATTATTGACAAGGCTTTATTTATAAATTAAAGTTTATTTTAGATTATATTTTCAGGAGGACTTTTACATATGAGTATATTAACCGTTAAGGATATTAGCCATGGATTTGGAGACAGAGCTATTTTTGAGGAAGTATCCTTTAGACTTTTAAAGGGAGAGCATGTAGGACTTATTGGAGCTAATGGAGAGGGTAAGTCTACATTTATGAATATAATAACAGGAAAACTAATGCCAGATGAGGGTAAAATTCAATGGGCAAAGGATGTAAGAGTAGGCTACATGGATCAGCATTTAAATCTTACAAAGGGAAAAACCATTAGAGAAGTTTTGAGGGAAGCCTTTGACTATTTATTTAATCTTGAAAAAGAAATGAATGATTTATACATGAAAATGGGAGATGTATCCCAGGAAGAAATGGAAAAAATGCTAAATAGAACAGCTACTATACAGGATATGTTAGATCATAATGATTTTTACATAATAGATGCTAAAATAGAGGAAATAGCAAGGGGACTTGGTATTGCTGACATAGGTTTGGATAAGGATGTATCAGATTTATCTGGAGGACAAAGAACAAAAATACTTCTAGCAAAACTCCTTTTAGAAAATCCAGATATATTACTTTTAGATGAGCCTACAAACTATTTAGACGAAGATCACATAGAGTGGCTTAAAAGTTATCTTAAAAATTACGAAAATGCCTTTATTTTAATATCCCATGATATACCATTTTTAAATGAGGTAATAAATTTAATTTATCATGTAGAAAATAAAAGACTTACTCGTTATGTAGGGGATTATAATGAATTTAGAAGAGTTTATGAGGAAAACAAGAAACGACTAGAGGCAGCCTATGAAAGGCAACAGGCAGAAATATCAAAACTAGAAGATTTTATAGCAAAAAATAAAGCAAGAGTTTCAACCGTAGGTATGGCAAGATCTAGACAAAAAAAATTAGATAAAATAGATAAAATAGAACTTACAAAAGAAAAACCAAAGCCAGAATTTAATTTTAAACAGGCTAGAGCTTCTGGAAAAGTTATATTTGAAACTAAAGATTTAGTTATAGGCTATGATTCACCTTTAACAAAACCTTTAAATATAAAAATGGAAAGAGGACAAAAGGTAGCCTTAGTAGGAGCCAATGGTCTTGGGAAAACTACATTATTAAAAAGTTTATTAGGAGCTATAAAACCATTGGAAGGGGATGTTACTCTAGGTGATTATCAATACATAGGATATTTTGAACAAGAAGAAAGAGAATCTAATTATAATACCTGTATAGAAGAAGTGTGGAAAGAGTTTCCTGTATTTACTCAATACGAAATAAGATCTGCCCTAGCAAAATGTGGATTAACTACGAAGCAATTAGAATCTAAAATAGTAGTACTGTCCGGTGGAGAAGCAGCAAAGGTAAGGCTTTGTAAAATACTAAATAGAGAAACCAATATACTAATATTGGACGAGCCTACTAACCACTTAGATGTGGAAGCCAAAGAAGAATTAAAAAGAGCATTAAAAGAATATAAAGGTTCTATACTTTTAGTTTGCCACGAAAAAGAATTTTATGAAGATATAGTAACAGAAACTTGGAATTGTGAAAGTTGGACAACTAAAATTGTATAGTAAGCCTATAAAAGTAGCTAGTTATCAAATCTAGCTATTTTTTGCTATTTATTTCATAGCATTATAATTTGTATATTGAAGAAAATAGTACTGTAATTCTAAAACTTAATTCTTATTTTAGGAGGAATAAATGCTATGAGTGAAAAACATGATAAATCTTGTGCAAGTCAACAACAAAAAGAAAAAAAAGCAAATAATTCTGGGACTAAACGTAGTAAAAAAACACATAAAAAAGACTGATATTAAAATTAATTTAAAAACATTATGTTTTAAGTATATGCAGGATCAGCCTAAATATGAAAAATATAATTTAGGTTTAACAACTAAAATTATATAAAAATTTAAAATAAAAAGGGCTAATATAACTAGTGTAAAGGGTAACTATGATTAGAAAAGAAGAGGATGGCTTTGAATTTTATTTCAAATCATCCTCTGGATTTTATTATACAATTTTAGTTTAAGAAAGGAATTCTTACAATTAAGATTTTTTATTAGCTACAAGAGTAAGCAATTTTACATTTTTAAAATCTGTATACCCTCTTTCTTATAGATTTATACTCTAAATTTACAAATATGTTATGAATTGAATTAGTGAGCAGTTTCCTTTTTGAGTCTCCATATTGCCAGTGCAAAGCTAATACAGCACAACACTGCAAATAGCAGTATGACAGGCAGAATGTCCCCAAACACAATGATTTCTCCCAATATTAAATTGCGCAGAGCACTAATAATATACGTAAATGGATTGAGCTTCACAGCTATAGCCAAACCTCCAGACAAATTTTCTAAAGGAAAAAGAGCTGTGCTCAAAAAGAATATAGGCAGGATAATAGCAGTCATAATTGTTTCATATATTACTTCATTTGGCAAAGAAAGGCTGATGAAATAAGCAAGCCCTGACAGGAAGAATGCCGTCATAAAGATCAGCAGTATCATGAGCGCAATCCCGGTGATGCTGGATGATATCTTTACTGAGAAAAAAAGACTTACAACAAATAAAATCCCTACTTCCATAAAGGAAATCAGTATCACTTCTAACATTTGGCCAAGCACAATTGAGCTTCGTCTTACAGGTGCAATCAGATTTCTATAAAAACTACCGCTAGATTTCATAATGAAATTGATGATACCACCGCTACAACTTACAGAAAAGATCACGAGAAATATGATACCGGGCAAAACGAAAGCAGTGTAATTACCAACTCCCATATTTTGCATTGTCTGACTTGCCACAGCACTATACAAAACAAGCCAAAGAAGAGGTTGCAGTATGGTAACTAGGATGGAAATTGGGTTTTTTAGGCGCCACTTCATATTTCTCCACATAATATTTAGCATCGTTATTCCTCCTCTCTATTGTTCTCTGAACCCGTTAATGACAAGAAGACATCCTCCAAACTAGGTTCTACAATTTCCATTGCATTGAAATCCACTTTATTATCTAAAAGCCACTTATTCACAGTTGTAAAAGCTATTCTGCTGTTATCTACACCTAAAAAAACAGAATTATTTCGCACATTAATAAACTTAATGAGCCCCATGCTATTAAGGGAATCTTTATATTTTTTCATTCCCTGGATGCTGGGAAATGTGATGCGAAGCATATTTTGCCTAATATAACTACGTAAGCTACCAGGTGTTCCTTGGGCTAGTTCCTTACCATCCTTCATGATACAAATACTATCACTCAACTGGTCCGCCTCCTCAAGATAATGAGTAGTAAGAAAAATAGTTGTCCCATATTCATCTCGTATTTTCAGTAGCATTTTCCACAGGGCTTTTCTAGACTCAACATCCATTCCCACTGTGGGCTCATCCAGAAACAGAATTTTAGGCATTGATACCATATTCATGGCAATATCTAGTCTGCGTTTTACCCCGCCGGAATAGGATGCGGTAGGATACTTCCGATATCTGGAAAGCTCAAAGCTATCAATCAAAGAATTGATTCTTTCTTTTGCTACCTGCGCATCTACTTTATACAGCCTGCTTTGAAATATCATGTTTTCCATAAGTGACAGGTGCTCATCAATAGAAACATGCTGTGCAACACAAGCAATCTGTGTACGAACCCAGGCAGGATCCTTGCATAAATCTTTACCCAGAATTGTTACATTTCCAGATGTGAGTTTGTAAAAGGTTGTCAAAATGTTAATCAAAGAGGATTTTCCCGCGCCATTGGGACCTAACAGAGAAAAAATTTCTCCATTAATTACTTTTAAATTTAAGTCATCCAAGGCTCTGACACCATTTTTGTACTGCTTAACCAAATTGTCAACTCCAATTGCTAACATTTTACTCCTCCTTTTTAAGTGGGAATATTATTTCCGTAATATATTTATTTGGATTTCCTTTTAATATCATTCCAGGTCCTTTTATAAAAACTTCTCGAAAAGGAGGTTGTAAAGATAGATTGTTTTCTTGTGCATAGTTCTTAATAGCTTCGTATGCATAATACATTGTTTCATAAGACCCCACATGTGTAACACAAACAGCCTTTACTTGTGGCATATTTTTTACCGTAACACCATTACTCTTTGGAGTTTCAGCAGTAGGCACGCATAATTCCATTTCTCCCATTTTAGTTTCTTGATTCATTTCATAGTAGCAGAAAAAAGGGGCACCATTTACTTTCCCTTGTATGGCTCTAAACAGGCTAGGAAACACTTTTGACGCTCCGCTAACAGCTCCTTTGTACCCCATGAAAGCTACCCTGATGGGTTCAATATTCTTGATTTCAATTTTATAATTCATTTATTTTCCTCCTAAATACATTTGTATTATCTTGACTTCTTAACTGCGATCCAAACTTCCGAATGTCCGCCTTTTAATTTTGGATCACTAATAGGGTAAATTTCTATATCCGGCAATTTGGCATATTCATATCCAGAAAAGGGAAGCCATTCTGTGAGAAACCTTTTAAAAATTCTTTGAATAGAATCTTTAAAATTCCCATTACATTCAAAGATAACCCATGTAGCTGCAGGTATATTGAATTCCACCATTCCTTCTGGTACAGGTTTATCTGTGGCTGCTGCAATATAATAATATATGTCTTCAGGATTTTTATACACAGTTATACCTAAAATACCATGAGGGTTTTGATTATTTAATTTACAAATTTGTGAAAATAAATTACTTTTTAACGTTCCATCCCAGAAAGAAGGAACAATTTTAAAATTTTCTTCTGTATACTCTTTTAGTGCAGTTCTAATTCCTACAATTTTAATAGGATCTTTTCTTTCAATTCTATATCTCATACTTTCACCTCCAGTAATGCTAATAGAAAAACTAATAGGAGGATAAGTGTTTAATAAAGTTCCTTCCATGCGAGCAGCAGTTGGTGCAACACCATGAACATTTTGAAATGCACGATTAAATGATGTTGGAGAAACATAACCATACTTTGAACCAATATCCATGATTTTAGTGTCACTTACCTGTAATTCAAAAGCAGCTTTTGTCATTCTCCTACGACGAATATAATCAGATAGGGGAATACCCGCTACGTAAGAAAACATTCGCTGAAAATAATATGTTGAACAGCAAGCAATTTTTGCAGCTTCATCATAAGATATATCACCTTCTAGATTATTTTCTATGTAATCAATTGCTTGGCTTAGTTGCTTCAACCACTCCATATCATCACCTCCTTAGTTCAAAGTTTAACACAATATAAAATATATCTCTTCTCTTTTGGTGTCCAGTTTTGTAAACTTATTATTTGATAAAAATTCTCTTATATTTTTTGAATTTATGTAATAATTACCTTAGATTTATAATAAATAAAATTTAGGGTACTAATAAAGAGGAGTGATATATTTTTAAAATTTTTATAGTACTGAAAGTAATGTATTTGAATATACTATTTATGGCGATAAAATATTTATATTAATAGAGCTATTGTGTTTATTTTTATAAACTTTTTGATATAATATAAATTGGATAAATTTTATGCCTAAGCTGAGAAATACAAACTTTTTAAAACAAGCTTTTTAAAATCCTAATTAGAAAAGGCTTAGTGCTGAGAACACTAAGCCGATCCTAGAACGTTTTTAAGCAGAAATCCGAATTATCATTTGGTATAACTGCTTCCCACTTTAGTGGTGTTGTTTTAGGGCTATTGGATTTTTAACTTATAAATATGTTAAACAAGGAAAAAAGCACTAATCTTTGGAGGATGGGTGCTTTTTCTCTTTGCTATCAACTTCTATATCTAAACCAAGAAATCTAACCTTGATTTTTATATTGGAAATAAAAAGGTTGTGTTTTAATATTACATTAATAATATAAACAACAAAAACTCCTTTTATTAAAAGTTCTAGCATATCCAATACCACCCCCTTAAGCTATAATGAGAAATCATCCATAGCCCAAGGCGGAAAACGTACAACCACCGTAGCCATCCACTTCTACGGAATTTGAAATTTTTTACTTTTATAGTATAACATAATTTTACCAGCTAGTATAGTCATAAGTTAAAAAATAAACAAATTTTTAACAATGTAAAGGTCTATTAAATACTAATAAATTAGGAGAATTTATAGATGATAAATAAAACCTGTATTATACATTGACAGATTAAAAATTATAAATTATAATGATTAATAAAAAAAATTAAAGTAAAGAATACACTTTAAATTGGTCCTGCGAGATCAGAAAGAGGTATGATAATTATGAAAGAATTTTTTTGTGATGCAAAAAAAGGTTTAAATTTAAATAAAATTTATATAAAGGGAAATAAAAAGATTATTTTTTAGCATAAATCTTTTTATTTCCCTTTTGTTTTAAAAATTAGGTTTAGCCCTTGCAAAGTGTATTTTTACTGAAAAAATAAAAGGGGGCCACTTATGAAAGCAAAGCTTATATTAGAAAATGGAGTAGAGTTTAAAGGAAACGCATTTGGATGTCTAAAGGAAAGTGTTGGAGAGGTTGTATTCAACACTGGAATGACAGGGTATCAAGAAGTTCTTACAGATCCATCCTATTATGGTCAGATTGTTACAATGACATATCCTCTAATAGGAAACTACGGTATAAATTTAGAAGATATGGAATCAAAGTCACCAAAGGTTAGAGGATTTATAATTAGAGAAAAATGCAGTTTTTCAAATAATTTCAGATCAGAAGTAGAATTGGAAGATTATTTAAAGCAAAACAATGTTATAGGATTAGAAGGAATAGACACAAGAGCTTTAACTAAAATCTTAAGAAGCAGTGGAACTATGAAAGGTATAATAACTTTAGAAGATATAGAGTATGAAGAAGTTAAAGAAAAACTTAAAGATTTCTCAAATAAAGATGCTGTAAAAAAAGTTACAGTTAAAGAAAAATATGAAGTATCAGGAAAAGGAAATCATGTTGCAATACTGGATTTTGGCATAAAACAAAATATTATAAAATCTTTCTTAAATAGAGGATGCAATGTAACAGTTTTCCCAGCAAATGCAAAGTCAGAAGAAGTTTTAAAGGTAAATCCTGATTTGATATTTTTATCTAATGGCCCTGGAAACCCAGAAGATTTAACAGAAGTTATAGAAAATATAAAAATTCTTATAGGTAAAAAGCCTATTGTAGGAATATGTTTAGGGCATCAACTTCTAGCTCTAAGCTTAGGAGGAAAGACATCAAAACTTAAATTTGGTCACAGAGGATGTAACCATCCTGTGAAAGACTTAGAAGAAAATAAAGTGCATATAACTTCACAAAATCATGGATATTTTGTGGATGTTCTTCCAAGCGATATGGAAGTAACTCATGTTAGTGTAAATGATGGAACTATAGAGGGAATGAGACATAAAATTTTACCTATATTTTCAGTCCAATTCCATCCAGAAGCATGTCCAGGCCCAAAGGACAGCGACTATATATTTGATGAATTCATGAAATATGCACTATAAGAACAGGAAATTTAGGAGGTAGCAGTTATGCTATTAAATAAAGATATAAAAAAGGTTTTAGTTATAGGTTCAGGTCCAATAGTTATAGGTCAAGCAGCAGAGTTTGACTATTCAGGAACACAAGCTTGTGAAGGACTAAAAGAAGAAGGAGTAGAGGTTGTACTTATAAATAGCAACCCTGCTACAATAATGACAGATAAAGAAGTTGCAGATAAAGTTTACTTGGAACCTTTAACAGTGGAATTTGTAGAAAAAGTTATAGCTAAGGAAAGACCAGATAGTCTTCTTGCAGGAATGGGAGGTCAAACTGGACTAAACTTAGCAGTAGAGCTTTATGATAAAGGAATATTAAAAAAATACGGAGTTACTGTAATAGGTACATCTATAGAATCCATAAAAGAAGGAGAAGATAGAGAGCTGTTCAGAAATATGATGAACAGAATAAATGAGCCTGTTATACAAAGTGAAATTGTAACTGATATGGAAAGTGGAAAAGCTTTTGCAAATAAAATAGGATATCCAGTTATAGTTAGACCAGCTTATACTTTAGGGGGAACTGGCGGCGGAATAGCTGAAAGTGAAGAAGAGTTAGATGAAATACTTACATTAGGTCTTCAACTAAGTTCTATAGGCCAGGTACTTTTAGAGAAAAGTGTTAAGGGTTGGAAAGAAATAGAATATGAAGTAATGAGAGATAGCAGAGGAAACTGTATAACTGTATGTAATATGGAGAATATAGATCCTGTAGGTATTCATACTGGAGATAGTATAGTTGTAGCACCAAGCCAAACCTTATCTGATAAAGAATATCAAATGCTTAGAAGTGCATCTATAAATATACTAAACTCAATAGGAATAAAGGGAGGATGTAATGTACAATTTGCATTAAATCCAAATTCCTTTGAATATGCAGTTATAGAAATAAACCCAAGGGTTAGTCGTTCCTCAGCATTAGCATCAAAGGCAACAGGATATCCAATAGCAAAGGTGGCTTCTAAAATAGCTTTAGGATATACTCTAGATGAGATAAAGAATGCAGTTACTCAAAAAACATATGCTTGTTTTGAACCTTCTTTAGATTATGTAGTAGTTAAAATTCCAAAATGGCCTTTTGATAAATTCCAAGGAGCAGATAGAGTTTTAGGTACAAAGATGATGGCTACAGGAGAAATAATGGCCATAGGAAGCAATTTTGAAGCTGCATTTTTAAAAGGAATACGTTCATTAGAAATAGGAAAGTATTCATTAGAGCATAAAAAGTTTAGAGAACTTAGCATGGAAGAATTAAAGACTAGAGTTATATCTCCAGATGATGAGCGAATATTTGCACTAGCTGAAATGCTTAGACGTGATTACAGAATGGATAAGGTAGCTGAAATAACAGGTATAGATAAATTCTTTATAAAAAAATTCAGATGGATAGTTGAAGAAGAACAAAGATTAAGACTTAGTAAAATAGATGATTTAGATAAAGAATGGTTCTATAAATTAAAGAAAAAAGGTTTTTCAGATAAAGGTATAGCTGATATGCTTAAGGTAAGCCCAGAAGATATATATAGACTTAGAAATATATGGGTAATAAATCCAGTTTATAAAATGGTTGATACTTGCGGTGGAGAATTTGAGGCCTTATCACCTTACTATTACTCAACTTATGATGTTTATGATGAAGTTGAAGTTAGTAAAAATAAAAAGGTAATAGTTATAGGTTCAGGGCCAATAAGAATAGGCCAGGGAATAGAGTTTGACTATGCTTCAGTACATTGTGTAAAAGCTCTTAAAAAATTGGGCATAGAAACAATAATAGTAAATAACAACCCTGAAACTGTTAGTACTGATTTCGATGTGTCCGATAAACTATATTTTGAACCTCTTACAGAAGAAGATGTATTGAATATAGTAGAAAAGGAAAAACCTAATGGTGTAATTCTACAGTTTGGAGGTCAAACAGCTATAAAACTTGCTAACTTCCTAAAAGAAAAGAATATACCAACCCTTGGAACTACTGCTGATCAAATTGATATGGCAGAAGATAGAGAAAAATTTAATGAACTATTAGAAAAGCTTCAAATAGCAAGACCTAAAGGTAAAGGTATTTGGTCTGTAGAGGATGGATTAGAAGAAGCCAAAAAGTTAGGATTCCCAGTGCTTGTAAGACCTTCTTATGTACTTGGAGGACAGGGAATGGAAATAACTCATGATGAAAAAGAACTTGTATACTATCTATCAAATGCTTTCCAAAAGGATAAGAAGAATCCAATACTTATAGATAAATACCTAATGGGAAGGGAAATAGAAGTAGATGCTATATCTGATGGAGAAGATGTTTTAATACCAGGTATAATGGAACATTTAGAAAGAGCAGGAGTACACTCGGGTGATAGTATAACTATGTATCCAACTCAAAATGTAGGCAAGGATATAAAAGAAGAAATACTTGAATATACTAAAAAGCTTGCATTAGGAATAGGCATAAAAGGTATGATAAATATACAGTTTATTGAGTTTGAAGGAAAGCTTTATGTAATAGAAGTTAATCCAAGAGCATCAAGAACAGTACCATATATAAGTAAAGTAAGTAAAGTTCCTATAGTAGACATAGCAACTAGAGTAATGCTAGGTGAAAAGTTAAGTGATTTAGGATATGGACTAGGCGTATATAAAGAGCCAGATCTAATCTCTGTAAAAGTTCCAGTATTTTCTACTCAGAAACTTCCAAAAGTTGAAGTATGTTTAGGACCTGAAATGAAGTCTACAGGAGAAGTTTTAGGTGTAGGAAAAACTTTAGAGGAAGCGTTGTATAAGGGATTTGTAGGAGCTAATATGTCTATTAAAAAGGAAAAAGGAACAATCCTTGCTACTATAAATGATCATGATAAGGAAGAATTTTTACCAATAGCAAAGAAACTTCACAGTTTAGGATATAAATTTATAGCAACTTCTAAAACAGCAGAACTTTTAAAGGAAGAAGGCATAGAAGTTAAACAAGTTAGAAAGCTTAAAGAAGAGTGTCCAAATATAATAGATACAATTAAAAATGGTGAAGTGGATTTAGTGGTTAACACTCCTACAAAAGGTAATGATTCAAAGAGAGATGGTTTCCACATAAGAAGAGCAGCTATTGAAAGAAATCTGGGAGTAATAACATCACTAGATACGTTAAAAGCTATAGTAGATATTAAATCTAAAGAGATAAAAGATGAAACTTTGTATATATTTGATCTTTCAAACTAATCTATATATATTACAATTATTTCAAAAAAATTATTACAAAGCAATTATATAAATTGTAATAAGATACACATTAATGTATAATTTAACTATATTGACAATAAAATCATTGAAAAAGTACTCTTAATAACATATAATGATAATATAATATCTATGTTTCATAGAAAATAATTAATATAAATATATACTCAATAAAAAAATTTACAAGTATATATGTCTAGAGCAATGAAATACAGTTCAAAAATTTTCTTATACTTTTTGAATTTATGTAATAATTTCTTTGGATTTATAATAAATAAAGTTTAGGGTCATTAATAAAAAGTACTAAATATATTTTTAAATTTTTATAGTACTGAAAGTACTGTATATGAATATAATATTTATGGTTATAAAATATTTATATTAATTAAGTTATTATGTTTATTTTTATATAATTTTTGTTATAATATATATTAGGTAAAATCTGCAGGCAAACTGAAAAGTACAGAACTTTAAAACCAAGTTTTTAAAAATTCTAATTAGAAAAGGCTCAGTGCTGAGAACACTAAGCCGATCCTAGAACGTTTTTAAGCAAAAGTCCAAATTTATTATTTGGTACAACTGCTTACCACTTTAATGGTGTTGTTTTAGGGCTATTGGATTTTTAAAATATAAATATGTTAAACAAGGGAAAAGGCACTAATCTTTGGAGGATGGGTGCTTTTTCTCTTTGCTATCAACTTCTATATCTAAACCAAGAAATCTAATCTTGATTTTTATAGTGGAAATAAAAAGATTGTGTTTCAATATTAAACTAATAATACAAACCACAAAAACTCCTTTTATTAAAAGTTCTAGCATATCCAATACCACCCCCTTAAGCTATGATGAAAAATCATCTATAGCCCAAGGTGGAAAACGTACAACCACCGTAGCCATCCACTTCTACGAAATTTGAATTTTTTTATAGTATACCATAATTTTACCACCTAGTATAGTCATAAGTAAACACTAATTAGGTTTTGTTATATCTCTATACTATAATTATATGCAAAAAAACTCATATAACTACAATGCTTTTTTAAAGTTTTTTCTAATATAATATTAATATATATTAAATACTTATTTCTATTAACGTTTTTATAATAAAAGTYATATTATTTTTAACAAAAAATTTATTTATATTTTTCTTCAATGTAATGTTATAATACATAGTATAATAATATGAATTACAATTCATTTAAATTAATACTTGATAATGTTAATATTAATTTAAATAAACTTTTACTTAATGATATAAATAATTTTACACACTAGGAGTGAGCTATATGAACACAAATACAATAGATTTAGGAAAAGGTAATATAGGAAAACTACTATTTAAACTAGCAGCACCGGCTATAATTGCACAGATAGTAAATGTACTTTATAACATAGTAGATAGAATATTTATAGGCAGAATGCCTAATGGTGAACTAGCTATGGCAGGAGTAGGAGTTGCCTTTCCTATCATTATGATAATTTCAGCCTTTAGTGCTCTTATAGGAATGGGTGGAGCACCACTTGCTGCTATTAAAATGGGTGAAAATAATAAGAGTGATGCTGAGAAAATAATGGGTAATAGTTTTTCTATGTTAGTCACATTGTCTATTATATTAACCATAGTATTTTTAATATTTAAAGAACCTATTCTTTGGAAGTTTGGAGCAAGTACTAGAACTATTACATTTGCTAAAGATTACTTAACCATATATCTTCTAGGAACATTATTTGTTTTAATAGCACTAGGAATGAATCCATTTATAAATACTCAGGGTTTTGCAAAAACAGGAATGATGACAGTAATGATTGGCGCTCTTATAAATATAATTTTAGATCCAATATTTATATTTGTATTAAATTTAGGGGTTAAAGGTGCTGCTATAGCTACTGTTACATCTCAATGTATATCTGCTATATGGGTATTATTTTTCCTATTTGGAAAGAAAAGTACAATTAAAATAAGAAAAAAATATTTAGTTCCAAATAAAAAAGTAATTTTTTCTATTATGGCTTTAGGAGTTTCTCCCTTTATAATGCAAGCTACAGAAAGCTTAGTACTTATATCTATGAATAGTAAATTACAGATTTATGGTGGTGATTTAGCAGTAGGAGCAATGACTATAATGAGTAGCATTATGCAAATATTATTTCTTCCCCTTATGGGATTAACTCAAGGTGCTCAACCTATTATAAGCTATAACTTTGGTGCAAAAAAAATAGAAAGAGTAAAAAAAACCTTTAAGTTATTAATAATATCTTGTATCTCCTATACAGTTATTATGTGGGGCTCTTTAATGTTATTTCCAAAAATATTTGTAAGCATATTCAATAACAAACCAGAACTTGTAACAATTACTTCTTGGAGTATAAAAATATACTTTGCAGGTATTGGTATATTTGGTGCACAAATAGCCTGTCAGCAAACATTTTTAGCATTAGGACAAGCAAAGTACTCCCTTATACTAGCTTTGCTTAGAAAAATAATATTATTAATACCACTTATATTTATACTTCCTTTATTCATGAAAGATAATTTATTTGCAGTATTATTGGCAGAACCTATAGCAGATGTAGTAGCTTCATTAGTAACTATTATGTGCTTTTCTTTGTTTTATAAAAGGACTTTAAATAATAAAGAACTATCTTATAAATAACTAAAATGGGATCTTCTTTTAATATGTTAAATTTAATCCTAATAAATAATTAAATTATTAATGTTAGTTCTATAGTTCTTATTTACAATGAAAAGCATGGTGATGTTAGAAAATGTTTAAAACTAATTTTTATTAAAAAATAAATAAAATTATTCTTATATACGGTAGGGTTAATATTTTAAGTAACAAAATATTATCCCTACCTAATTTTTATATCAGAAATAAAAATATAATTGTAGATATTAAATAACGACCAAAGGTAAAATCTACAATTATACAGTATAAGTACTAACCTTTTTATATTATTTTAAAAAGTGAGATATTATAGTAATTATCCATAAATGTATAGGATAAAAAGCATAAAACATATATTTTATGAACTTATTATTAAGTCCTCTTTGGCCATTATACATAAGAATAAGAGGAAGAGCAAAAATCATTAACCATTGGTAATTTAATACGAATAAATTCAAATAAGTTAGTCCTCCACCGCTAACCATAATAAATTCAAACAAAGAAATTGAAATATATCCAATAGATAATTTAATTTTATCCTCTCTAAAAAAGTAGAAAACTAAAGTCATTAATACTCCATCAAGAGATGCTTCTGTAAAAATAGCTAATATACCTACTATAATAGCTAGTGGAATACCAAATTTATAATTTTTACTTTTTCTGGTATAATCAATAACACACATCAAAAGTACTGATAATCCTAGAGATAAAAATATGTTATTTTGCAATGTTTCCTTTCCTGGTAGAGCATAATTTAATATTGAAGAACCTGCAAACATAATAGCTCCCCATCCGAATAATCTTCCTAAATATTTATTCTTATTTTTTGTATGAAAAAATCCTTCTGCCACAAAAAAGAAAAATATAGGGGCTACCAATCTACCAAGCCATCCAAACCATATTGGCGTATTATCAAAAGCTTTAGGCAAATGATCTAATACCATAAGTATCATTGCTATAATTTTCAATTTAAAACTATCTAATTTCATAATATAAATCCTCCTTTAAGTATTTCTTTTATGAATAAAATTATATATGGTTAAAACATATAGAGGAATTTATTTATATTACATAAACATTACAATAGTGTAATAAAAAACTCATTTAATTTTAATAAATCACTAATTAATAACTTTAAACAATATTATTATGTAACAATAAAAACTCTATTTATATTTTTATGTCATAATAAGTAATTCTTATTTATATAATTTATTGGAGCATATTTTTTATATTGCAATCAATAAATTCCTAGGAGGAGTAATGAATAATAGCTTTTGCCCATTAATTGAAAGAAAAGATACCACCTCAAAAATTCTTTGGAAAGAAGCTTTAGATTTAATTAATCATAGGAGAACTAAAAAAATAAATGCTATATGGTTGGAGGTTACAGGTTGCTCTGGAAATATAATTTCTCTTCTAAATGCAGAAAACCCAGGGCTTATTTATATATTAAAAAATATAGTTAACTTAACTTTTAATAATGCTTTAATGGGAGCCGAAGGAGAATTTGCCTATGAACAGTTTCTAAATACATTGAATACAGAATTTATATTATTAGTAGATGGAGCTGTATCCACTAAAGAAAATGGCTATTATAACATTATTGCTAATTATAAAGGGAAGCCAGTCACCGCATTAGAGGCAGTAAAGATGGCAGGCGAAAAAGCAAAATATGTAGTAACTGTAGGAACCTGTTCCTCTTATGGCGGTATTTCTGCGGCTAAGCCTAATCCTTCCGGTAGCAAAAGCGTAGAAGCTGTTATAAATAAAGAAGTAATAAAATTGCCGGGATGTCCTTGCCATCCTGATTGGGTAGTAGGTACTTTAGCCCATTTAGTAGCTTACGGTAAACCAGAATTAGATAATAAAGGGAGACCTATATTATTTTATGGTATAACCATTCATGATAGTTGTACAAGAAGAGGTTTTTTTGATAAAGGAATCTTTGCAAAAAAATTTGGAGAAGAAGGATGTATGTTTAAGTTAGGCTGTAGAGGACCTGTTACAAGAACAGATTGCCCGAGAAGAAAATGGAATGGCTATGTAAATTGGCCTATTGGAGACAACACAAATTGTATAGGCTGTGCCCAAGAAAGATTTCCAGATGGTATGGAACCCTTTGTTAGGTATTAATTTCTATAGTTTAAAAAGTAAAGTATATTAATTTTTAGTTTAAATTATTTATGCTTAAGGTAACTAACTAAATTTTAAATTATAAAAAGGGGAGGTCATTATGGGAAAGACTATCACTATTGATCCTATAACTAGGATTAGTGGATTTTTAGAAATAAAGGTAAAAGTAGAAGATAACATTATTGTAGATGGTGAAACCAGCGGATTATTATTTAGAGGTTTTGAAAAAATGTTAGAAGGAAGACCTCCTTTAGATGCTATATATTTTACTGAAAGAATATGTGGGATATGTTCTACTGCACATGCTATGACTTCTACTTTAGCTTTAGAAAATGCATTAAATATAACACCAAGTATAAATGATTTATATATAAGAGATATGATGCATGGATTTGAATTTATACAAAATCACCTAAGACAGTTTTATTGTTTTACTATACCCAGCTATGTAAATTTACCTAATATAAAGCCTATATATCCTCAGGAATATAGTGATTTTAGATTACCTAAAAAGCTTAATGAAAGAATAAGTTCTCATTATGAAGAAGGCATAAAGTATAGTAGATTAGCCCATGAAGCCTTAGCTGTATTAGGAGGTAAAGCACCTCATACTCATGGTATCTTTGTAGGAGGAGTTACTGTAAATATAGATTCTTACAAATTAACAAAAATACAATCCATATTAAAGGCAATAAAAGAGTTTGTAAATACCTATATGCTAGAGGATATGAATATAATTGCTAAGTATTACTCTGACTATTTTAACCTTGGAAAAACCTATGGGAATTTTATGAGTTTTGGTGTATTTGATAACTATGAGGACAAAAATATAAGTTATGTAAAACCAGGAGTAATAATAAATAATAAATCAGAAAATTTTGACAGAAATAAAATAACAGAAAATATTCGTTATGCTTGGTATGTAAGTGACACTATAACAGAAAATCCAATTATGGATAATGAGTATACTGTAGATTTAAAGAAAGAAGGAGCTTATAGTTTTGTAAAGGCGCCTAGATATGATGGTTTACCTATGGAAGTAGGCCCTCTAGCTAGATTAAAAATTGCTGGAGAATATACTGGTGGTAATTCCTCTATGGATAGAAATATAGCCCGTGTTCTAGAAACTAAAAAAATAATAGATATACTATCTAATATATCAGAAAAAATTCAATTAATACTTAATAATCAATCTGTATATAATATCCCAGATAATGCTTTTGGAGAAGGTCTTATAGATACTACTAGAGGTTCCTTATCACACTTTATAAAAATAGAAAATAAAACCATCAAATACTATAACATTATAACTCCTACAGCCTGGAATATATCTCCTAAGGATTCAAATGGTACAAGAGGTGTGGGAGAAAAATCCTTAATAGGTTCAAAAATAAATAATGTAGAAAAGCCCGTAGAAATAGGTAGAATAATCCGCTCTTTTGATCCCTGCATTTCCTGTGCCACCCATTTAATAAGTAATAATAATGAACCAATTAAAGTGGAGGTTTTAGTATAGCTATTAAAGTTATTGCTATAGGAAATGTTTTAATGGGTGATGATGGTATAGCCATAGACATAGCTAAAAATATACATGGATTTTTAAAAGAAAATAATATAGAAGTTATAATAGGAGAAACGGATTTTGAGTATTGTCTTTCAAATATAGAAGGTGATGATTTTTTGTTTATACTAGACGCAGGGTATTACGGTAAAAAGGTAGGAGATATAACAATTTTACCACTAGATACTTATACTTCACACAAAAAGGGATATACTCAACACAGCTATAGTTTTATAGATTTAGTTAAACTTTATTATAAAGAAACTAAGGGATATATTTTAGCTATTGAAGTTTCTAACATAGATTATACTTTAGAAATCAGTAAGGAACTTAAAGCTAATATGAATAAAATTTCTAATGAAGTAATATCTATAATTAGAAAGAAAATAAAATATCTGATTTTATAATAATGGAAAATGTAAGTATTAGCAGTAATATAAATAAAATAATAAGTATATTTTAGTAAGACTTTGAAAATTTTTGTTTGAATAATCGTTTAATAGTAGTGTTAAGGAGTAAAAAATGAAATGTAATGATTGTGTATTCTTAAAGCTTTCTAGCTATCGTCATAGAATATCTTATTATAGTCAAATGCTATTTTTTAGCTCAAACTTATCAGAAATAAAATTTTATACAGATTTAATAGAGAAAGAATTAATTGAGCTAAAAAAACTAACAAAACATTGTGAGGACAGCTTCAAAATATCAGAAAATAACAGGTTTTATTATAATAATTTTTCATATGATTTAAAAGCGAATAAAATTACACTCCAAAATAGAACTAGCGAAGGTAACAATATGGAAAGACAAAAGGAATTTACATTAGAAGAATTAAAAAAATATGATGGAAGTAATGGAAAACCAGCTTATGTAGCAGTGAATGGTATTGTATATGATGTAAGTTCTGAAGCTACTTGGGGTGGTGGAACTCATTTTGGACTTTATTCTGGAAAAGATTTAAGTAGTGAATTTTTAGGATGTCATAAAGGTATGATAGAAATCTTAAATAAAATACCTAAAGTAGGTATCCTTAGATTTCTGTAAAATTTGATTATGAATAATATTTTTTATTGATAATTATATAAAAAAATAAGATATAAGTTTGATGTTATAAAGAAAAAGGCTGACTATATATTTTTAATATGTAGCCTATGTACAAAGTAAATAAAATAAAGTCTTGTGTGGTAAGATACACGAAATATTGGGGAAAGGGAGTAAAAAGATGCATGATACTTTTTTAATAGATAGAATATGGGTTAAGGTACAAGA
Organism: Clostridium sp. CTA-1; assembly: GCF_054768215.1. Lineage (NCBI taxonomy): Bacteria > Bacillati > Bacillota > Clostridia > Eubacteriales > Clostridiaceae > Clostridium > Clostridium sp. CTA-1. The sequence continues at coordinate 51,763 of NZ_BAAAAP010000010.1, read as the reverse complement.
ACTATGCAAAGAAAACGAAATGGAGAAACTCACCAAATTAGTAGTGACAGTAAATAATAACAGTCATGTGAATAAAGAAAATCTATATGATCATATAACAAAGTGCAATAGTGAATTAATAGATGAAAATATAGAAATTGTTGTAGAAAGACAACCTATAGATGAACAAACAGCTATTATTGAATCCTTAGAAGGTGATGTATCTGAATCATATAGATAAAGTTAATAATAAAAGACGATATTTAATAAAAATAGAAGGTATAGTACAAGGGGTGGGCTTTAGACCTTTTGTATATAATAAAGCAAAGGAGTTTCATTTAAAAGGATATGTGAAAAATAAGGGCAGTATGTTAGAAATAGATTTAGAGGGACATAAAGAAAATATTAAAAATTTCTTATTAGAAGTAGTTAAAAATCCTCCGATTATGTCTAAAATAGAAAACTTGAAATGTAAATTTTTGAAACCTATTAATTATAGGGACTTTATCATCAAAGAAAGTTCTAGTGAAAAAAATGCAGCAAATTTTATAAGTCCAGATATAGCCCTTTGTCAAAACTGTATAAAAGAATTAAATTTAAGTACTAATAAAAGATATGAACATCCTTTTATTAATTGTACAGATTGCGGACCTAGATACTCTATTATAAAATCTTTGCCCTATGATAGAGAAAGTACAACTATGAAAAATTTTACTATGTGTAATAGTTGCAGACAAGAATATGATATTCCAGACAATAGACGATTTCATGCAGAGCCTAATTGTTGTAATTTATGTGGTCCTTCCTTAATATTATTGAATAATAAAAAACAAGTTATATGTACTAATAAAGCAAAAGAATATATAAATAATGGTGATTATAATAAAAAGAAAATTTATAACAATTATATAAATCTAGCTAATTTAAGTTATAAAAGACATCCCATTTATACTGCTGTAGAATTAATAAAAAAGGGATACATTGTAGCTGTAAAAGGTATAGGGGGATTTCATTTAGTTTGTAATGGTAAAAATAAAAAGGCTATAGAGAATTTAAGAATAAGAAAAAAAAGACCTCATAAACCTTTAGCTATAATGTGTAAGGATTTAAAAACCGTAAAAGAATTATGTTATATATCTAAATTAGAAGAACAGATTTTAAAAGGCAATAAAAAACCTATTTTAATTTTAAAGAAAAAAAGTACAAATATATTGCCAGATAACATAGCTCCTTTAAATAAATATATAGGAGTTATGCTGCCTTATAGCCCGCTCCATTATTTACTATTTAAAGAAGGTTTAGATGTAATAATAGCTACTAGTGGCAATATAAGTGGAATACCTATGGAATATAAAAACTGTGAGGCTATAGAAAATTTAAAAATTGTAGCAGATTATTTTTTAATCCATAATAGAGATATTCATACTCCTGTTGATGATTCTGTAGTAAAAGTTATAAATAATAAAGAAAGTTTAATTAGAATAGGTCGTGGTTATGCTCCTTATACTTTAAATATAGAAAGTAAAAACGAATTATTGGCAAAGGGTACAGAAGAAAAAAACACCTTTTGCCTTTCTAAAAAGGGATATGTGTACATGAGTCAATATATAGGAGACTTAAAAAATCTAGATTGTTATAGTAGACATTTAAATACTATAAAACATTTAAAGGCTTTGTTAGATATAAATCCTAAAATAGCTGTTGAAGATTTACATCCAAATTTTAATACTAATTGTGAAAATAAAAGCTATAATAAAACCATTAAAGTTCAACATCATCATGCTCATATGGTAAGTTGTATGGTAGAGCACTCATTATTTGATAGGGTTATAGCTGTTATATTTGATGGTACAGGCTTTGGTAAGGATAATAGTATATGGGGAGGAGAATTCTTAGTAGGTGACAGAACCTATTTTGAAAGAGTTGGTCATCTAAAAAAAGTTAAGATACAGGGTGGAGATAAATCCATAAAAGAACCTTGGAGGTGTGCTTTAAGTTACTTGCATTCTATAAATTATAAAAATAGTTCTATTATTAAAAACATAGAAGAAGAAAAAATTGAAATAGTAAAAAAAGCTTTATTCAATAATATAAATTGCTATACATCTTCTAGTATGGGAAGATTTTTTGATGCAGTAGCTTCATTAGCAGGTATAAGAAATATCATAAGTTATGATGGTCAAGCTCCTATAGAATTAGAAAATATAATAGATGAATCTGTATCCCTTTATTATGATTATAGCATCAACAAAATAGATAATGTTTTAGAAATAGATTATAAAAATATACTTTTAGGAATAATTACAGATTTAGAAGAAAACAAAGATCTAACTACTATATCCTCAAAATTTCATAATACAGTTATTAATTTTACCTGTGATTTGGTATGTAAAATAAAAAAAAGTTATAAACTTAAATATAAATTAGATAAAGTTGTTTTAAGCGGAGGAGTTTTTCAAAACAATTACTTATTAAAAGGTATATACAATAAATTAAAGGATAATGGGTTTAAGGTATTTTTTAATGAAAAAGTTCCTATAAATGATGAAGGAATAAGCCTTGGTCAATTAGCTATTGGTGACTCTATTATAGAAAGGGAGAGAAGAAATGTGCATTGCAATACCAGGGAAAATTATAAGTATTGATAGAGATTATGCTATAACAAATACCATGGGTGTAGAAATTGAAGTAAATATAAAACTTATAGAAAACCCTTGTATAAATGACTATGTTTTAATTCATGCAGGTTGTGCTATAGAAAAAATAGATTATGAGTACTTTTCTTATTTAGAACATATTATAGGAGAAGCTTTAAGGAGTAATTCAAATGGATACTAACAAATTAATGGATGAAATTATAAGAAAAATAAAAGATTTAAATATAAGGCCTCTAAAAATAATGGAGGTGTGTGGTAGTCATACTGATATCATAGGTAAATTAGGCCTAAGAGATATTTTATACCCTAAGGTAAAATTCATATCTGGTCCTGGATGCCCTGTATGTGTAACGGATGAAAGTTATATAAATGCAGCTTTAGAACTTTTAAATAAGAAAAATATATTAATAACTACCTTTGGAGATTTAGTAAGAGTTAAAGGCAGTAGTAATAGTTTGATGGATAAAAAAATAGATCATAATAATATAAAAATTGTATACTCACCCTTAGAAGCTATTAAAATGGCAAAAGAAAATAAATCTTTAGAAGTAGTTTTTCTAGCAGTGGGCTTTGAAACTACCGCCCCCTTAATAGCCTTATCAGTAAAAAAAGCTAAACATGAAAAAATAGAAAATATAAGCTTTTTATTAGGTTTAAAAACAATGAAACCCATATTAGAGCATATATTTAAAGATAAAAATCATGATATAGATGGATTAATTTGTCCAGGCCATGTAGCTTCTATTAAAGGAGCTAATTATTTTAGTTTTATAAGAGATACATATAATATTCCAGCAGCAATATCAGGATTTCAACCCTTAGATATTTTAAGTTCTATATATTTTATTATAAATGGTAATATGAAAAATGAAAAAACTTTTATAAATTTATATAAGACCTGTGTAAAAGAAGAAGGAAATAAAATTGCTAATGAACTTATAGATGAAGTTTTTTCCCCTGAGGATTCAAACTGGAGAGGTATAGGATTAATTAAAAACTCTGCTTTAGGTTTAAAGCATATATATAGTGACTATGATGCTTTAAAAAAATTCAATATAAAAATTGAACAGTATAAAAAATCTTCTAGCTGTATATGTGGTGAAATTATATTAGGTAAAAAATCTCCTAAGGAATGTACCTTGTTTTCTAAAGAATGTACTCCACGAGACTCAAGGGGTCCCTGTATGGTATCTAAAGAGGGCGCTTGTTCTATATTTTATAAATATAATAATTTTAAATTTTGAAAAACATTAAATTATAAACTAAAAATTTATTTTAAATGCTTTTCAAAGATACTGAGCCTATTAAAATATGTAATTGTAAGATACAAGGAGGAAATATAGATTGGATGAATTTATTACATTAAGTCACGGGCATGGTGGAAAGTATACCCATGAACTTATAGAAAAGATTATGTATAAACATTTTAGTAATGAAACTCTCATAAAAGGTATAGATTCTGGAATTTTTAATATAGAAAAAAGTAAGTTAGCCTTCACTACAGATTCCTTTGTGGTAAAGCCCTTATTTTTCACTGGAGGAGATATAGGAAAATTAGCAGTATGTGGTACTGTAAATGATCTATCTGTATCTGGGGCTAAACCTCTTTATTTAAGTTGTTCTTTTATAATAGAAGAGGGATTTCCTATAAAGAAACTAGAACTTATAGTAGAATCTATGGGAAACACAGCTAAAGAAGTTGGAGTTTTAATAGTAACAGGGGATACTAAAGTAGTAGAAAAAGGGGATGTAGACCAAATTTTTATAAATACTGCAGGCATAGGAATTATAGAAGGGCAATATGCTATTAAAAATATTGAAAAGGGTGATAAAGTTATAGTTACAGGAAACATAGGGGATCATGGAACAACTATAGCTTTAGACAGGTATAATTTAAATATAAAAGCAGATTTAAAAAGCGATTGTACAGCAGTTAATACTATAACCAATAATTTAAAAGAATATTATCCTTATATAAAAATAATGAAAGATCCCACTAGAGGAGGAGTTGCAACAACTTTAAATGAAATAGCAACATTAACTAATCATTTAGGTATATGTATTTGGGAAGATAAAATACCTATAAAAAGAGAAGTAAGAGCAATAAATGAGATGTTAGGCTTAGATCCTTTATACATGGCCTGTGAGGGAAGAATAATTATGGTAGTGGAAGACCAATATGCAGAGGATATGTTAAAAATCATAAAAGAAATAGATGATTGTGAAAATGCAAAAATAATAGGTACTTTTGTGGAAAAGCCATACAATATAGTATATGTAGAAAATTTTTTAGGTGGTACACGAATAATAAATATGTTAGAAGGAGATATGCTTCCAAGAATATGTTAAATTTATTGAAATTAATCCCTAGTTAATTAATGAATAAATTTTAATAGTTCTTAATTTAAGGTAATTAAAAATTGGCTTAATTTCTTACAGGATATAAGAAATTAAGCCAAGGATAACGCCTCCACCGGTTAGAAAACTTTTAAATTAGATAAATTAATCTTCATTCGAGGATTCTACTACTCTTTTTAAATTAGTTAAAGTTATTTTGGTTTCTGCAGTAGTTTCTCCCAAAAGGCTAGCGATTTCTTGAGCTACTCTCATCTGTTTCTCTATTACTTCTTCTGCTGCACTAAAAGAACTTTCTTTAAGTGTTTTTAGTTTCTCTTTACTTTTCTCTTTTTCTGTTATATCAGTTAAAGATAGAAGAAAAATGTTTTGCTTTTCTATAAAAATAATACTTTCTATAAATACTAGCCCATAATTATTAATAGTAATTTTTTTACCTAAAATGTTATTTTTACTTTCTTTAACTTTAATAAAATCTTCTTCACTTATCAGGAAGTTTATAGATTTATTTTTAACTAGGTTTTTCTCTAACATAAAGGTTTTTTCAGCTGCAGGGTTTATTTCTATTATATTCAGTTGATAATCTACCGTTATTATACAATTGACTGTATTCTCAAAAATTATATTGGATATATTTTCAGCCTTACTTCTCATAAAATGAAGACACATCTCAGGTTCTGCCATACCTTTTAAAATAGCATTGGCTTTATCTATACAAGTATTATATCCACAAACCCCACAATTTAGTTCATCTTCTTTACTATATTTCCCCATGGTTTTTAATATATTTTTAATTTTTTCTTCATGTTGTATTTCTTTATTTATAGATTTATCTACAAAATCTCTATGAAAGTTTAAGTTGAAATTTTTTAGAACATTTTGTTTATCTGTTTTGTTCTCGGAAGATTTTATATAATTCTGTCTATTTTCAATATAATTTTGAACCTTTTCTAACTTATTATAATATTCATGATTATTAGTTATAACTTCAGGACCGCCTATACAACTACCTACACAAGCACTAGCTTCTATAAAAGAATTTTTTATATATCCCTTTTTCATACTTTCAAAAATATCTATGCAAGCATATACTCCATCTACGTAAAAAGATTTTATATTTTTATTCTTTAACTCATCCTTAAAATTACTAATAATACCTCCAGCAATAGGATAATAACTACCTAATTCTAAAGATCTATTATCAAACTCTAAAGGCTCTAACTTTTCCATACTTATATTATGTTCTTTCAATAAATTCAAATACTCTTCATAGGTTAAAACAGCATCTATACTATTTTCAAAATTATAATTTTCATGTTCCGCTTTTTTAGCAGTACAGGGTCCTATAAATAATGTAAATGAATCTTCACCATAGATTGTTTTCAATATTTTACCATGGCAAGCCATAGGGGACATAAAAGGAAGCATATATTTCACTAACTCTGGATAATATTTTTCAACAAGAAGATTTACAGAAGGACAAGCTGTTGTAATATAATAATCTTGTTTATTTTCTTTTATAAAGCTTTTATATAGCTTAGTAGTCATATCTGCTCCTAAAGCAGTTTCTTCTGCGTATTTTATACCTAAGGCTTTTAGTGAAGCTACTATTTTCCCATAGGATACATTAAAATTCCCCATAAAAGAAGGTGCAATTGATGCTATTATTTTTTTATTTCCATTTAGAGCTTTTTTTACTTTATCTAGGTAATTAACGACTTTTCTAGCATTTTGAGGACATACTAAAACACAACGACTACATAATATACATCTTTCTATTTCTATTTTTGCTTGATGATTTTTAAATTTTATGGCCTTTACAGGACAACTTCTTAAGCATTTATAACAATTTTTACAATTAGCTTTTTTAAAATTTATATAATCCATAGTTTTCCTCCTAACTAAAGGAAATATTTAAGATAGATGAATTTACTATACTATATTCAGGGTAACCTTAGTGATAACTGTTTTAACCCTAGTATATATAAGTTATATTCCATTTACAGTAACATTTTTACCTAGTTTTCTCATATGTTCTGATAGTTCTTCCACTAATTTTAATTTAATACTTAAGTCTACAGGTAAATTTGGATTCTGATGAGCAGGATTCATAGCACTACCAACCCATATATTTAAATGAGTACATTCCATTAATACTTTAACCAACAAAGAAGCTGCATCCTTACCTAATATTAATTTATTTTCCTCTATTTTATGAAAAGGATTAGAATAACTTTTTATTATATCTAATGCGCGACTTAATGTAAGCACTCCTTCTGTAATTAAATCTATGCCCTCCATAGTAGCTGTAGGGGGAAGATCAGTATTTATAAGTTCTAGATTTACTTTTAACTCTCTATTTAACTCTCTTTGAAGTATATTAGCTGCAGTTCCTCCACAAATTACTTTTTTACCCTTAGCTTTCATTAATTGTTCTATAACATATTTATCTTTAGATTTATCTTTAGGAGGGCCTGTAAATAAATCTACATAGGCTGGCTTTTTTATACCTATAGAAACTACCGTTGTATCATCTCCGGGTTTCCCAGCATAAAGATCAAAGCATACTTCTAATAGATCTTTTGCAATAAATTGAGCAGATATATTTTGATGAGATCTTCTTTCTAAATAGTCTTTAACATTTCCCCATTGCCAACCTAGATTAAGTATTTCACCTAGTCCAGCATGAATAACTCCGTCACTTACTACAGTAAGCAAATCACCGGGTTTTAATTTTATATTACTTTCTAAAACTCTTTTAGAATCTATTATTATTTCTTTTTTAGGGAAGTCTAAATATTTATTATTTCTTATAATAAATATTGGAGGGCTATCATATTCTGCAATATAAGCATCTCCATTATTATATATTTTTATTAAAGTGAAAGTGGAGTAGGCTATGTTTCTTACTTTACATATAGGTAAAGTATTTACTATAGTATCTACTGTATCATATAAATTAGCACCTTCTTTAAGCATAGTGGCTGCTATTTTAGATGTTAAGGTAGATAGTATATTAGCTTTAACTCCACTGCCTAACCCATCTGCTAATACTATTATAGTGCAATCTGAAAGCCGTACAATTTCTACCATATCTCCACATAATTCTTCACCATATTTATTTAAACTATGAGAAGCTACCTCTACAAACAAACTCATTCTATATCACTTTTATCTCCTTCCACTACTTGTTTTAATTTAGTTAAAGTAATCTTAGTTTCTGCAGTAGTTTCACCGAGAAGACTAGCTATTTCTTGAGCTACTCTCATTTGCTTTTCTATTACCTTTTGAGCTGTATCTATGGTTTGTTCTTTTACTTTTAATAGTTCTTTCTTATTTTCTTCTTCTTTTGTAATATCCATCATAGATACCAAAACTATATCTTGTTTTGGCATATAAACTATAGTTTTAATAAAAATTACATTGTATTTATAATAATGTACCTTTTTACCTATAATGCTTTTCCCTGTTTCTCTAACATATCTAAAATCCTCATCATTAATTAATAGGGATATAGGTTTGTCCTTTATATCTTTGGCTTTCATCATAAAAGCTTTTTCAGCAGCAGGATTTATTTCTTTTACATTCATGTTTTCATCTAGAATAAAAATGCAATTAACTGTATTTTCGAAAATTACATTAGTCAAATTTTCAGCTTTATTTCTCATAAAATGAAGACACATATTGGTTTCTGCCATTCCTTCATAAATAGCCTGTGCTTTCTCTATGCAAGTATTATAACCACATACTCCACAATTAAGTTCATCTTCCTTTGTATGTTTTCCCATACTTTTCATTATTTTTAAGATTTCTTTTTGTGAAGCTTCTTTTTTTTCAAAACGTCTATCTAAAAAAGGGGTTGAAAAATCAATGTTATCTGGTACAGAAAGTAATCTTATTGTATTACTAGTCTCTCTATTTTTTATATAATTTTTAACTTTATTTAATCTTGTATAGTAAGAAACTTCATTTTTTACCATGTTAGGTCCTCCTACACAATTTCCTCTACAGGCAGTAATTTCTAAAAATGTATTAGATATTTCACCTATTTCCATGCTTTTTAATACTTGAATAGATTCCTCAATACCGCTTATTGACATTGATATTAAGTTATTATTTTCTATTACATTTTCCATAGAATTTATTATTCCACCACTTAAAGTAAAAGAACGGATTTTCTTATAAGCATTTCTATCAAATTCTCCTATAGGCATAGAATTTAAATCTATATTCCACTCTTTAAACCAGGTCTTCAATTCATCAAAATTTATAACAGCATCTACAACTTTTTCTTTTTTATAAATATCTGATTCTGTCTTTTTAGCTATACAAGGGCCTATAAATACTACAAAAGCATCCTTATCCCAAATTTCCTTTAATATTTTCCCATGAGCTGTCATGGAAGAGGAAATAGGTATCATATATTTTATAAGAGAAGGGAAATACTTTTCTATTAAATTTACAATAGAAGGGCATGAGCTTGTAATATAATTATTTAATTTAGTTGTTTCTATATAATCCTTATATAGTTCAGTAACAATTTCTCCACCAAGGGCTGTTTCCTCTACATAAGAAAATCCTAATCCTCTTAAGGCAGAAACTATCTTGCCTTCCTCCACATTAAATACTCCTGCAAATACTGAAGAAACACTAGCCACAACTTTCTTCCCAGACTTTATAGCTTCTTTTACATGTTTTATATCCGGTTTATCCTTTTTAGCATTTTGAGGGCAAATCACAAGACATCTTCCACAGGATATACATCTTTCTTCAACTATTTCAGCTTTTTCATTTTTAAATTTAATGGCTTTTACTGGGCAGGCTCTTAAACATTTATAACAGTTTTTGCAGTTTAAACCGGATATATCTATATAATTCATTACTCTGTCCCCCTCAATACCACATTGTTAAAAAATTCTTCAGCATTTTCTTCATTTACAGAATAAATTTTATCTCCAACATTTACAGAAACACCTTCAGTACAATGACCTAAACAAAAAGAACCCTTTATTTCCACTTTGTCTTTCAAATTGTTTTTCTCTATAAAATTTTGGAGTAAAGTGATAACTTTATAAGAACCCTTTAAATGACAAGCACTTCCCACACAAATGTTTATTGTTAACATAAAAATAACCACCCTCTATAAATTGTCTGTATATTTATAATAATTTTACAATAAAAAAATAAAAAATAATATAGTAATTTAATTAATAAAATATTATAATATATTTACATAATTATAAAAAAGGAGATAATATATGGGAAAATATATTAGCACTATAATTATAACTATAATATTTTCTATTATAATTCTATTATATGGTAGTGCTTTCCTAATACCTATATTTGGTATAGGCAACAGTATGGCTAAACTTTTATTAATTATTATAGTTTTGCCTTTCATAGCTTTAGTTGGAGCATTAATATACAATATGTATGAAAGAATTAAAGAAATCAAGGAGGACAACAAAGATGATATTAGTAAATACTGATTATATCACGGGAAAGGAAGTAGAAACTTTATCCATAGTTAAAGGATCTATTGTATGGTCTAAAAATGTAGGTAAAGATATATTAAGTGGTCTTAAAACTTTAGTAGGAGGAGAGATTGTAAGTTATACTGAAATGATGAATGAAGCTAGATCTAAAGCTACTAAAAGAATGGTAAAGGAAGCAGAGGCTCTAGGTGCAGATGGAATTTTAAATATAAGATATGCTACAAGTAACATAATGCAAGGTGCTGCAGAGGTTATAGCTTATGGTACTGCTGTAAAATTTAAATAATATATTCATTATAGTAGATTACATATCCCTTTATATTAATTATTTTATACTTACTATTTAGCATAATTTCACAGTAATAAATTGTTTTTATCTTAAATTTAGTTCTATAATATAAATTTATAGATGATAGTTAAACTATTAAATTCTACTATACTTATGGAATTATTTTCTTTAATAAACTAAAATGGTAATGTATTTACAATTTATTAAATTTATATAGGGGGATTCTAATATGAAAAAGAAAATTATAGCCGTATTATTATCAGTAGTAGCATTATTTTCTTTCGTATTTGTAGGCTGTAGCAAAGGTACATCTAACACTGCTGATACAAAAGAAGAAACTAAGCAAGAAACTAAAAAAGATGATAAGAAGGATGAAGCATCTAAAGAATATAATTACATAAAAGCAGATGAATTAAAATCAAAAATTGAGAAAAAAGAAAAAATTATAATCTTAGATATTCAAGTGAAAGACCAATTTGATAAGCATCATATAAAAGGTGCTATAGAAACTAACGCTTATCCAGTTAAAACTGATGAAGATAAAGCAAAACTTGATAAAGTTATGGACAAACTTACATCTTCAGAAGATCCAATAGCTATTATATGTCCAAAAGGAAAAGGTGGAGCAGAAAAAACTTATAACTATCTAAAAGAAAAAGGAATAAAAGAAGATAGACTACTTATACTAGAAAAAGGACAAGCTGGTTGGACACATGAAGATCTATTAGAAAAATAAAATAGTATAAAATGCCACAAGGGATATATTCCTTGTGGCATTTCTATTTTTAGATATAATATGATAAATATTTTTAAATAACAATTATTATATTAACTTAAATAAGAATATATAAGTTTTAAAAATTTCTTTACTTAAATACGTTTATTAAAATATAATAATGAATACAAGTAACTATATATAATTCAAAGTAAAGGTGGGGTACAATGAACTTAAGATTAGCTAAGGAAAAAGATTTAAATTTTATAATGAAAATGCTAACAATTGTAAAAAAGCATATGCTAGAAAACGATAATGATCAATGGGATGGAGAATATCCAGATATGGAGACCTTAAGAAGGGATATAATAAATGAAGATTTATATACTATAATAGAAGAAAATAACTGTATGGCTATTATAGCAATAAATAAAGATCAAGCTCCTGAATATAAAAATGTTCATTGGAAACTAGATGATAAATCTCCTTTGGTAGTACATAGATTAGCAGTGAACCCAAAATTTCAAGGAAATGGTGTAGCTAAAGCCATTATGAGCTTTGTAGATGAAAAGGCTAAAGAACAAAATTGTAGATCTATAAGATTAGATACCTATTCAAAAAATAAGGTGGCAATAAACCTTTATGAGAGATTAGGTTATTCCATAGTAGGAGAAGTTTATTTTAGAGATAAAGAAAATCCATTCAAATGTTTTGAAAAAATTGTAGAGAATCTATAATGATGACTTTGGTAATAAAATCTATGTTATTTATAATAATTTACAAAATCATGCAAACTCTTTAAATTGGTTCAACTAAAATTTAGATAAGATAAATCCTTTCTAAATTTTAGTTGAACTTTATTTATATACTAAATTCTATATTGATTACTTATAGTTAAAGTTTATATTATAAAAATTCGCTATAATATATAATTAAAGTAAAAAAATGAAGTATAATGTTAAATATATGAATAAATTATAAAATATTATAGAAATAGGGGGATTTTTATATGTCAGAAAATCCAAGACAAATGGTAGAACATCTACAAAAGGGGGCAGGAGAATTAGCGTCCTCTAGTCCACAAGAAATGAAAGCTCTAACTAATTTTGTACAATCAGTATTTAAAGAAGGTGCCTTAGATTTAAAAACAAAGGAAGCTATTGCTATAGCCATATCTGTTTATAGTAGATGCCCTTACTGTATATCAGCTCATGTTAAAAATGCTTTAGATGCAGGATTAACTAGAGAACAAATAATAGAAGCTGGAACAGTAGCAATGGCTTTCGGTGGTGGTCCAGCTATGGCTTATAGTTCTACAATATTAGTTGACGCTTTAAATGAATTAGAAAAATAAAGTATTTGTTTGAAAATAACTATATATAAGCTTTCCTAAATTATAAAACTTATTTTATAATTAAAAGGTTATAACTTCTAGAATATGATATTCTAAAAGTTATAACCTTTTAATTTAATCTTTAGTATAATCATTCTAATTTTCATCTTTCAATATTTTTAAAAAATCTAAAGATTTATCAGAAAGTCCTGCAATTACTAGCATATCTCCTTCCAAAATCAGAGAATTACCATCTGGAAGTATTTCTTTTTCATCTCTAATAATTAAAAATATTCTAGAACCTTGAGGGATATTTAAATCTTTCAAAGGTTTATTAAATATTTTTTTATTGGTTGGAACTACTTCTCTTACACAAATTTTATTGGTATTAGATTCTATAGTTTTTTCTAAATCATCATATTTCATAACTTTATCAAATATAAAAGGAAACAACATACAGGATACTACAGCAGTTAAAATCAAAGCTGAGTAACCTTCCTGAGGAATTAATTTTAAATTAAAAGCAATTTGAGCTCCAACTATAAGTATACTTAATTGACTAGATAAAATAATTGATGAAGATAATGCTTTATTAGTATTAAACTTATATTTTAATACTAAAGAAGGAACAAATTTAATTACATAAATTATTAGTATAAGTAAAGGAATTGATATTAAACTTTTAGGATTTTGAAATATAGTAGTTATATCTAAATTTACTCCTACCATTATGAAAAATATAGGAATCAAAAAACCATAACCTATAATATCTAATTTATATTTTAAATCTTCCTCATGGCTTTTGTCTGTCAATAATGTAAATATAACTCCGGCTAAAAATGAGCCTAAAGCTATTTCAGTACCAGTTTTATTTGATATAGTAACCAAAGTTAATATTAACGCAAAGGCTGCCCTTACTTCTAAATGAGTATTATTAGTTGCCAAAGTAGCAAAATCATATTTTCCTTGTAATTTACTTAATACTCTATAAATTAAAAATGAAACTATAATAACTATTAAAAATAAAAAGCTTTTATAACTTAATCCATAGGTTAACTTAGAAGATATAATAGTCATAGCAATTAAGCTTACAAACTCTCCTATAAGTGAAAATATTAATAGTATTTGCCCAAACTCTGTTTTTAATATACCTTTTTGCTTTAAGAATGGTACTAAAAATCCAGGAGCTGCTGCAGAAAATAAAAAAGTCATAAAAATAGAATTTTTAATAAGTCCTAAAGAATATAAAAATTTACATATAACAAAAGAAACTACTATAGATAATAAAGACATTATAAGACAAATAATTATATTATTTACTCCTTTACTATCTTTACTAACTTTTATACTATGAACATCAATTTCTAAACCACTTAAAAACATTAAGTAGGCTAATCCTAAATTAGATAAAAATTGTATCCAAGGGTCTATTTGTATTAAATTTAAAAAGCTTTTTCCAATTATAATACCTACAAAAAGTTCTCCCACTACAAAGGGAACCTTATATTTTTTTAAAGCATTTATAAAAAGTGGAGTTATAAATGCAAGCAAAGAAAGTATCAGTAATGAGTCATAATTAATATGTTCCAATTGAAAATCTCTCCTTTAAAATAATTATTAGTCACATATAAAATTAGAATTTATTAATTATAACACATTAATTTTAGAATTTAAATATTTTGAAATTTAAAAATATTATTTAATATTTAATTTAATTCAACTTTTTTATTAAAATATGTATTTAATTATCATTAAGTTCCTATAGATAATATGCATAATAATTATTAGTAAATAATAAAATATAAACTATACACTATATATTTCATAAAATGCTTCTTAGGTTCTGGTGGAATCTCCTTAGAAGAACTACTTTTCCTCATATGAAACATATAAACAAAAAACTTTAACAAATTAAAAATAAAAGGATTTTTATTTTTAATTGTAGAATATATTAAAATATGCTTAAAGAATTTTACTATATAATGGAGGGATTCCTTTGAAATTTGAAAAAATATTGCAAATAGTTTTGGTAATAGCTATAGTTATTCAGTTTTTTTATTCTTTTATATTAGGAAGAAAACAAGATAAAGATATTGGCAATAAATTAATGACTTTAAAAAGAAGTGCAATGAAACAAAGTTTTATACTATTACTTATGGTAAGTATCGTATTTTATATGCTATATGCTTTTATAAAAAGTACTGCTTCTAATACAGGGTTACTTATAATTATATATTTTCTTATAAGTATATATGATTTTACAAAATTAAAAATAGTAACAGATAAAGGTATTGGGAATAAAAGTTTATATAATAATAGTATATATAATTTTGTATACTGGGAAGATATAACAAGATGGGAATGGCATCCTAAACATCCTAATCTTTTATTTTTTACTTTTTCAAACAAAAAAGGAAGGACAGATAGAAGAGACTGGGATATTCCATCTTCAGATAAAGAAAATTTTGAATCCATATTAAATAAATATGTAAAACATGCTTTTGTAGATAGTACTTTAGAAAACATAAACCCTAAYTCTGAAAAAAATAAATAGCCTGTTAATTTAAAACTAAAAATAAAATCATATTATAATTTAACTAATATGGTATTTACCTTATACTTTTTAATACTTTGCTTAAATTAATAGGTTTATAATAATTTAAGTTGGAGGTGTTTTATGAATAAATTAAAAATAGCTTTATGCCAAATGCAAGTTCAAAAAGAAAAGAAAAAAAACATAGAAAAAGCTATAGAAATGCTAACAAAAGCTAAAGAAGAAAATTGTAATATAGCCATTCTACCGGAAATGTTCAATTGCCCTTATGAAAATAAATGTTTTAAGCCTTATGGAGAAATAATAAATGAAGAAAATGGGGGAGAAACTGTAAAAGCTATAAAAAAAGCTGCAAACGACCTAAATCTTTATATTGTAGCAGGGTCTATTCCTGAAATAGAAGGGGATAAAGTTTATAATACATCTATGATAGTAGATAATAAAGGTGCTTTAATAACTAAGCATAGAAAAATTCACTTATTTGATATAGATGTCAAAGGAGGAGTAACCTTTAAAGAATCTGATACATTAACTGCTGGGAATAAAATAACACTCTTTGATACTCCCTGGGGAAAACTAGGGGTGATGATATGCTATGATATAAGATTCCCGGAACTTTCAAGAATAATGGCACTTAAAGGAGCTAAAATCATATTTACTCCAGCAGCTTTTAATATGACTACAGGCCCCGCTCATTGGGATACTTTATTTAAAAGTAGAGCATTAGATAATCAAATTTATATGGTAGGAGTAGCACCTGCTAGGAATGAAAACAGCAATTATATATCTTATGGTAATTCATTAATTGCTAGTCCTTGGGGAAATATAGTAGGTAGATTAGGTGCTGAAGAAAATATACTTTTTTCAGAAATAGACTTGGACTATGAAAATAAAATAAGAGAAGAACTACCTCTTTTAAGACATATAAGAAAAGACATATATAGGTTAACAGAAGTTTAATTTAACAATTCTAATAATTATATGTTAAAATTAAAATAACCTTCAGAGAAATTATATTCTTTGAAGGTTATTTTAAAATTTTTACATTACAATATAAAGCATAAAGGAGGAACCATGAAAAAAGAAATTAAATTATTTATAATATTTATTTTAATTGTTATTATAGGAATTATGGCTTGGGTTAAAGCTGTTAAACCTAAGGAAGAATATTCAAACATAGGAAGGGATTCAGTAAAAGAAGAAACCCTTGATTATGAAGCTAATATAGGTAAAATGCCTGTATTATTAGAATTAAGTTCCCCAACCTGTGGACCTTGTAGAAAAATGACACCTATTATAAAAGAAGTAAAAGAAGAATATAAAGATAAAGTGGATACTCATATAGTAGATTTAACAAAGAATCCTGAATTTGGAGACAAATATAAAGTTTCAGTAGTTCCAACACAAGTATTTTTGGATAAAGAAGGGAAAGTATTTTTAAGACATGAGGGTATGCTTACAAAAGAAGAAATTATAGATATAATAAATAAGATGGGTGTAAAATAATATGAATGAGATTATAACAAAAGCTGTAAACTTAATGGGTAATAATATTTTTTTAGCCTTGATAATATCCTTTTTAGGTGGCATAATCTCTTCTTTTAGTCCTTGTGTGCTTTCTTCACTTCCTCTAATAATAGGTTATGTAAATAAATATGGCAAAAATGATAAAAAAACTGCTTTTAAATATTCCTTGTTTTTTTCTTTAGGTATAATAATCACCTTTACCTTCTTAGGAATAATTTCTTCTTTGGTAGGAAGATTATTTACATCTGGAGGGAAGCTATGGTACTTATTACTAGGAATTATAATGCTTTTCGTAGGTTTACAACTTATAGGTGTAATAGAATCTAAAAATAAGTCGTGTAAAGTGCCTAAAAAGAGAAAAGGAATACTTGGAGCCTTTTTTTTAGGAATATTAGGTGGGGTTTTATCTTCTCCCTGTTCTACACCTATATTAATAGCTATATTAGCTTTTGTAGGAAGCAAAGGTAATATATTATTAGGATTTTTAATGTTACTTTTATACTCTATAGGTCATTGTTTTGTAATAATTTTATCAGGAACCTCCTTAGGATTTGTTGAATCTATAAACGGATCTTCTAAGGCAAACAGAATAAATAATATATTAAAAATAATATTAGGAATAATTATATTGGCTATAGGACTTTATCTAATATATATAGGAATATAAAATAGAACCTAGATTTCTCAATCTAGGTTCTATTTTATATTAGTTAAAGTTTAAATATAGATACACTTTCTTTTAAATTTTCTACCATACTAACTAACTTCTCTATAGATTCAGTAATTTCTTCTATGGTAGCGCTTTGCTCTTCTGTAGAAGCAGCTACTTCTTCTGTATTTGCAGAGGCTGTATTAGATATGGTTTCTATATCATATAATTTTGATGCCATAGTTGTAATACTATCATTGGAAGCTGCAATCATAGAATCTACACTTTCAAACTTATGATTTACACTAGAGAATGAAGTTAAAATTTCTTCTAAAGATTCTTTTACGTTAGCAACTATATTTTCACCTTTTTCTGATTGTGAAGCTCCATCTTTTATAGAATTTAAAGCTGCTTTAGTTTTATCCTGAGTATTCAATATTAAATTTTTAATATTATTAGCAGAGTTCATAGATTCTTCTGCAAGTTTTCTAACCTCATCTGCTACTACGGCAAAGCCTTTTCCTGCTTCTCCTGCTCTAGCGGCTTCAATAGAAGCATTTAACGCTAATAAATTAGTTTGATCTGCTATAGTATTTATTATTTCTACAATATTTCCTATTTCCTCTGAATTCTTTTGCAAATCATATATTATATTAGAAGAATTTACCACACTGTTTTTAATTGTTGACATTTGCCTAACCATACTAGACATGTTTTCTTGTCCTTTTGAGGCTAATGTATTTGTATTATTGGAAAAAGATATTATTTCATCAAATTCATCTTTTAAAGTATACATATTTCCCATAACATCATTCATTAGTAGGGAGGATTCATTACTAGCCTTTACTTGATTTTCAGCTCCAGAAGCAATTTCTTCAGTGGCACTAGAAATTTCCTGTGATACTGCTGAAGTTTGCTCTGCAGAGGATAAAATTTCCTGAGAGGAACCAGCTAACTGTACTGAAAAATTATTTATATTTTGTGTGATTTTTCTTAAACTATCTATCATTGTATTAAATATTTTGCTTAACTCTCCAATTTCATCTTCATTAATAATTTCAACCTTTTCTGTTAAATCGCCATTGGAGACCTTTTGAGCTATATTAGATAAATTATCTAGTGGCTTTAAAGACATCTTTAGTATATAAAGTATTACTAATCCAGCTAAAACAAAAGTCACTAAAGTTATCAATATAGAAGTTATTAGTATATTTCTAAGAGCAGTTTCTTGAGTAGCCAAAGATACTCCTATATCCATAGCACCTAATAATTTACCAGTTTCATCTTTTAAAGGCATTATAACATCATAAACTTCTTCACCATTATAATCATATGTAGATGTATAATTTTTACCCGTATCTAGTACACTTTTACTTCCAGTATCAGTTAAAACTTTTCCGACTCTCTTCTTATCACTATGATGAGTAACTTTAAGTTTATTATCCATAATTAAAGCAAATTTTATATTGCTATCTTTTGTTAATTTTTCTAATATAATTTGCGGGTCTACTGACTTATTAATATTATGTATTTCATTTGCGTTAATACCTATTTGTATTAAGCCACCATTAGGCATAGCTAACGCGCAATATTTATAATAATTATGATTTACCTTATTTTGTCTTATTTCTTCAATAACTTGATCTTTTTTACCCTTTAATATGTCTTGTCCAGAATAATCTAAAGGATATACATAGTTTATATTCTCTGGCATATTTGAATATATTATTTTAGCATTTTTATCTGTTACATTTATTTCTTGAATATTGCACTTTACAGCAACGCTAGTTAAATATTCATTAGAAATATTTTTGTTTTCTATAGCCATTTTTGAAATAGATAAAACTTTATCTGCTAAAATTTTGTCTATTTCCTTTGTAGCCCTTTGTGATGAAGTAATTTGAGAACTTACTTGCTTTGCTAGATTTAAGCCATCTTCTTGAACTTGATTTTGGAACTTACCACTTACCATTTTAAAGGTAAATCCCGTTAACAAAATCATTGAAATTAAAAAAATTGATAGAGAAGATATTAATATCTTCTTTTTAAAATTAAGTTTTATAAAATTTTCTTTAGTAAACATTGTATTAATCCCCCTAAATATTATTACATAATTTAGCATTATGTAATAATATTATAATGATTTTTTAAATTTAAATCAAACGAAAATCAAAATTTAAACTATAAACAGGCAAAAATACCATAATATTTTTTGTACCATGAAATTTTTTATTGATTCTAATCTTAGAATTCTTACCTTCTAGAAAAATTTAAAATTGGATAAAAGATTACTTCTTATTTCTCTATCTGTATTATTAGTGTTATTTAATATCAGTTAAATAAGATAGTATTCTATACTCAATGAGGAAAGAAAAAACAAAAATACCCGCTATAAAAACAGCAGGTATTTTTGTTTTGTTAGTTTTATAATTATATATATTAAGGGTAAAGGCTAATATTTTAAAATTAGCCTATAAAACTATCACAATAAGCATCGTAACCTTTTAAATGTTCAGCATAGTTATTAGCTTCGGAATTTATGCCATAGGTCATAATTAAATTTTTTATAAATTCTTCTTTTGACATTCCTGAATCACCTATTAAGCTATCAACTTGATCCAATACATTTTTAGGAATTTTATTAAAGTTTTTGTTCATAAAAAACACTCCTTTAATTTAATGTTAAATTCTCAATAGAGTATACTATATATTATGTATACATTTACACAAAAGGTTTATCAATCATATTACAATATAAAGTATAGCACATAGCCTGTATAAAGTCAATATGATCAACATAAATATGTATAAAAATAAATATATGTTTAAATAATCCTATACAGAAATTACATATAATATTACTTTATAATATGACTAATATATAATTGAAATGAATAATTTAAGAAATAAAAAATACTTTTAATGATTAACAACTATACGAAAATGTGTTATCATGAATAACGGTATAATTTTTAAAAATAAATTAAGGACAGTATTATTAAATATTTAAATAGAAAGGGTAAAACTAATGAAGGATTTTATTTTTGATTTAACTTTAATTTTTCAAATTTTTGTATTTGTTATAACACTATATTACCTTATATTATCTTTATTTGGTATATATAAAAAAAAGGACAATGGTGCTGAAAATTACACACCTAAAAAAAACTTTGCGCTAGTAGTAGCAGCTCATAACGAAGAAATGGTTATAGCCAAAATAATAGAGAGCTTAGAATCTCTAGACTATCCTAAAAATATGTATGATATTTTTATAATAGCGGACAATTGTACTGATAATACTGCTAAAATTGCTAAAACTTACGATGGAATATATGTTTGTGAAAGAAATGTACCAGACAAACGAGGAAAAGGTTATGCTTTAGAATGGATGTTTTCTAAATTGTTTAATATGGACAAAGACTATGATGCTATAGCAATATTCGATGCAGATAATTTAGTTTCTAAAAACTTTTTAAAAGAAATGAATTACAAAATGCTTAAAGGTTATAAAGTTGTTCAAGGATACATAGATAGCAAAAATCCTAATGATTCATGGATAACCGGTTCTTATTCTATAGCTTTTTGGACAGCAAATAGATTATTTCAATTAGCAAGAGCAAATTTAGGACTATCAAATCAAATAGGTGGTACTGGTTTCTGTATGGATTCAAAAACCCTAAAAGAATTAGGTTGGGGTGCTACTTGTTTAACGGAGGATTTAGAATTTACCTGCAAATTAGTCTTAAATGGACACAAAGTAGGCTGGGCACATAATGCTAGAGTTTATGATGAAAAACCCCTTACTTTAAAACAATCTTGGAATCAAAGGAAAAGATGGATGCAAGGATTTGCGGATGTATCTTCGAGATTTTTTACAAAACTTATTAAAAAAGCTTTTAAAGAAAAAAGTTTTGTTGCCCTAGATTGTGCTTTATATACGGTGCAACCTTTTGTTACTCTTTTACTTGCACTATCAGCTATCCTTACCTTAATACAAAATAATTCTTCTAGGGGAGCTAATATATTCGTAATAAGTTATTTATTTTCACCTTGGATATGGAAGATGTTTAGCATAATACAATTTTTATTTACTCCTCTTATTATGCTTTTAGAAAAGAAACTTTCTAAAGGAATGTTTTTGACATTTTCAGCTTATTCTTTAAATGTATTTTTATTCGGATTGATTTTAGGTAATAAACCCAAATTATATGAAGTAGCTGTTTTATCAGTAATATATTTAAGCATTTTCATATTATTATTATATATAGTAGACAGAAAAAAATCCTTAAAAATGTTTATATGGTATTTATTGTATGGAATATATACTCTGACTTGGATACCAATAACCATACAAGGAATATTAAATAAAAATAATAAAGAATGGAGCCATACAAAACATATAAGAAAAATGAGCATACAGGAAATGGATTAAACCATAAAGATACAGTCCCATATAAAGAAAATTTATATGGGACTGTATCTTTATATATAGAATTTTAAAATAACTATATCACTATCTTAAAGGCTCTCTATTAAAAATAATATTAACAAAGGAAATTAACATTATTTTGTAGAAATTAATAATTAAGAAGCTTTTATTTATATAAGCCTGATTTAATAAACTTATATATAAAATACATAACTTTATTTTTATAAATGAAAGCTTAACTCTAATATTACTCTCATATGATTAGAACTATAATCTACTAGTACAAAACTATATATTATATTTGGAGGGATATTATGGATGAAAATATTATAATAAATATATTAAAAAAAGAGATGGTGCCAGGATTTGGTGTTACTGAACCAGCTTCTATAGCTTTATCAACCGCTAAAGCCTATGAAGTAATTGGCGGAGAAATAAAAAATATAAAAGTAATAACAGATCCTGGGTTATTTAAAAATGCTTTTTCCTGTACAGTTCCAGGAACAAATGAATTTGGTAATGAAATGGCTGCTTTATTAGGGGCTATTGGTGGAGATGCTTCCTTCGGTTTAGAGTCTTTAAGAAAAATAAAAGAAAAAGATGTAAAAAAAGCTAAAACTATGTTAGATAAAATTAATATAGAATTAAAATCTGAAACAGAAGGACTTTATGTAGAAGCTATCGTAACTACAAATAATGGAGTAGGAAGAACTATAATAAGATATAAACACGATAATATAATTTTAGTAGAAAAAAATGATAAAGTGTTATATCAAAAGGAAGATCCTTTAAATAGAAACAATGAGCTTTCAAGAAAAACTGTAAACTCTAAAAAAATAACTGAAATGAAATTAGATGAAATGGTGCATTTTGTAAATACTGTTAATTATAAAAAAATAGAATTTTTATTAGAATCAATTAAAATGAACAAGAAACTATCTAAAAAAGGATTAGAAGGTTTAGGAATAGGCCTTGGTAAACTAATTTTAGAAAGCTGTGATGAAAATAATTATGAATTATATGCTGAATCACTTACTTGCAGTGCTATAGATGCTAGAGTGTCTGGTGCTGCTTTACCTGCTATGACAATAACAGGCAGTGGCAATCATGGTATAATAACTACCTTGCCTTTGCTGGCTATAAAAGAAAAGAAGAATTTAAATAATGAAATGCTAGCAAGATCCATAGCTTTGAGCTATATTATAAATATATATATAAAGGAATATTCCGGGAAACTATCTGCTTTCTGTGGCTGTGCTGTAGCTGCAGGTACTGGAGCTAGCGCCGGAATTTGTTACTTATTAGGTGGTGGTTTAAAAGAAATAGAAAACACCATAAAAAATATGACCTCTAATATTACAGGAATGATTTGTACCGGTGGAAATTCAGCCTGTTCACTAAAAGCGAACACTGGTGTGAAAGCAGCTTTCTTAAGTGCTAAAATGGCCATTAAAAATATAGTAATACCAAATAAATGTGGCATTGTTTCAGATTCCATAGAAACTACAATGAAAAATATAGGTAGAATAGCTTATCCTGGAATGGTAGAAACAGATAAAGAAATATTAAATATAATGATAGAATGTTCAAAATAAATTAATTATATTATCCTAGGTTTTAAAGGTAAGAGATTAAAATAAAAGTACTTTTAGTGAATAAATAGCTATAAAAATAAGAAATGCTAATTTCCCCTAAAAGTACTTTCTATTTTATACCTTTAAAAGTTATCATAGTAATTTCCAATTATACGCTATTTATTGTACTTTGTTCTTTATAATATGTTCTTTACCCATCATACTCTTGACACATTTAAATAAAAAGTGTAAATTTAAAATTAATTTGTCATAATTTGAAGGAGGTTTTAATTATGCAGCAATTAGGATTAAAATATGGGAAGGATTCTATAAAATTTTCATTATCTGAAGAAGATTTATTAGGGGTAATAGATCGTAATGAGTGGAATTTAGATAAAACAGAAGAAGAAATAATAAAAGAATCTATAGAAAACCCTATATGCAGTGCACCTTTAAAGGAACTTGTTCATGAAGGAGAAAAAATTTGTATTGTTATACCAGATATAACTAGAGCTTGGCAAAGATCAAGTGTATATTTACCTTATATAGTAGAAGAAATTAAAAAAGGTGGAGTAAAGGATGAAGATATAATTTTCTTAAGTTCTACAGGTACTCACAGAGAACAAACAGAGGAAGAACATAAAATACTTATAGGTGAAAAATTATATAATAACTATAAAGTAGTTGACCACATCAGCACTAAAAAAGAAGATTTAGTCTACGTTGGTAAGACCTCTTACAACACTCCTGTAATGATTAATAAACTTGCATTAGAATGTGACCATGTAATACTTACAGGTGCAATAATATATCACTTTTTAGTAGGTTATTCCGGCGGTAAAAAAGCTATATTACCAGGTATAAGTAGTTTTGAAACAGTAATGGCTAATCATGCTCTATCCTTATGTGGGAACCTTGGTGATGGTGAAAATCCTAATGTTCGTGCAGGTAATATATATGAAAATCCAATTCATAATGATATGTTAGAAGCTGCAAGCTTTATAAGACCTACATTTATGTTTAATGTAATAATAGGTCCAGATGGAAATATAGGCGCTGCAGTATCTGGAAATTACATAAAAGCTCATGATAAAGGGAGAGAATATGTAGATAAAATAGATGGAGTAGATATAAAAGAAAAAGCAGATTTAGTTATATCTACAGCTGGAGGATTCCCTAAAGATATAAATTTTTATCAATCTTCTAAAACTATAGTTAATTCAAGAGAAGCCTGCAAAGAAAATGGAACAATTATAATACTATCAGAATGTAGTGAAGGACTAGGTGGCGACGAAGGTGTTAAAATGATGCTTACAGACTTTACTAATGCCTTAGATAGAGAAAAAGAACTTAGAGATAACTATAGTATATCTAAACATACAAGTTATATAGCTTGTGATACAGCAGAAAAATTCAACTTAATATTAGTAAGTAATATAGATCCTGAAATTATGAAAAATACAAAAATTAAAGTTGTAAAAACTTTAGAAGAGGCCTTAGAGATAGTAAAAAAAGAAAAAGGGGAACACCTAAAAACCTATGTATTACCACATGGAGCTAATACATTGCCTAAATTAGTATAATACAAGGAAAGTGCAACGCACTTTCCTTAAATTTTGACTTTTTACATAAAACCTATACAATAGTATTGTTAGTATTGTTACAATAAAATATAATATAAAGGTGATTATATGGAAGAAAGATTACAAAAGTATATGGCCTCTTGTGGCGTTGCGTCTAGAAGAAAATGTGAAGATATTATTTTAGAAGGGCGAGTAGAAGTAAATGGCATTAAAATAAAAGAAGTAGGCACAAAAATTATATCTGGAAAAGACATTATAAAAGTAGATGGGAATATTATAAAACCAGAAGAAAATAAAATTTACATTTTACTTAATAAACCAAAAGGGTATCTATGTACTGCTAAAGATGAAAAGGGCAGAAAAACTATTTTAGATTTAGTAAAAGTTAAAGAAAGAATATACCCTATAGGCAGGTTAGATATGGACACATCAGGTATAATAATACTTACCAATGATGGAGAAATATACAATAAGATTATTCATCCTAAATTTGAAAAAATAAAGATTTATAAGGCTAAAGTAAAAGGAACTATGAAAAAAGACCATATAGAGTTATTTAAAAAAGGCATAGATATAGGGGATTACATAACAGCTCCAGCGGCATTAGAAATTTTTAAAACAAATAAGGATACTTCTGAAATAATAATAAAAATTCACGAAGGTAAAAATAGACAAGTAAGAAGAATGTGTAAATCTATAGGTCATCCTGTTATAGATTTAGATAGAATTTCTATAGGTAATATATCAAAAGGTGATTTGAAATTAGGTGAGTGGAGATACTTAACTAAGAAGGAAATAGATTATATAATTAAAATATAAATTAAATCTAAAAGTAAATAAGGTTGTTAAAAACTTACCAATAATACATTCAAATATTTTTAAGATTCATTTTTTAAAATCATAAATAGTTTCAAAGAAATATAGTTTTATGTAAAAACACTTATAATTCATATTATTTAAAAGATTAAGAGTATACTTATAATTATACTCTTAATAGCTGTTTCAATGATTATTTAAAATAACTTCAATATTTATTATAAGTTTATATTCTAAATATCACATCAAAGAAAATAAATATATATATATACGAATAATAATTGTTTTAAATAGTTCAATTAACAAACAATTGCATCATCTATTGATAAAGTTTTCAATAGATGATAAACTGAAATAGATAATGCATAATTTTTTTTACCTGTAAGAAAGGATTTGATTTATATATGGAAGAAAACAAACAAGATTTAATGAGAATAATTCAAGTTAAATTTCCAAGATTAAGTAAAGGTCAAAAATTAATAGCAGAGTTTATATTAAAGCATTATGATAAGGCTGCTTTTATGACTGCGGCAAAACTTGGAACAAGCGTAGGGGTTAGTGAATCTACTGTGGTTAGATTTGCAAATGAGCTCGGATTTACTGGATATCCAAAACTTCAAAAAGCTCTACAAGAACTTATAAAAAATAAACTTACAACAGTTCAAAGAATAGAACTTTCAAATGATTATGTAAGTGAAGAGTCTGCTTTAAAAGGTGTATTAAAATCTGATATGGAAAATATAAGAGCTACTTTAGAAAAAATTAATCATAATACTTTTCAAGATGTAGTGGACAATATATTTAAAGCTAAAAGAATTTACATTTTGGGGCTTAGAAGTTCTACTGCTTTAGCAGAGTTTTTAGGATTCTATTTAAATTTAATATTAGATAATGTAAATATAATTGCTTATGGAATTAGTGATATTTTTGAACAAATGATAAATGTATCAGAAAATGACTTAGTTATAGGTATAGGGTTCCCAAGATACGCAGCTAGAACTATAGAAGCTCTAACTTTTGCTCAAAATAGAGGAGCAAAAGTTGTGGCTATAACAGATAGTTTATTATCTCCTTTAGCTGCAAAAGCAGATTATACATTAATAGCTCAAAGTAATATGGCTTCCTTTGTAGATTCTTTGGTTGCCCCACTTAGTGTAATAAATGCATTAATTATAGCAGTAGGATTAAGAGAAAAAGACAAAATATCTTCAACCTTCAGTACCCTTGAAGATATTTGGCAAGAATATGAAGTTTATTCTTACAGGGACAATAAAGATAAAAAATACTAAAATATTCATAAAAAAGCTGTTTTTAGGGCTTGTGTAAAAAAGAGATCTCTTTTAGACCTCTTTTTTCTGTTTTTTATTATTTTTCTAAAAATTTAATTATTTTTTTATTTTAAAGAAGGAAAAGTTAAAAATTTATAGAATACATATAATATAAAAGTAATTAAAAATAAATTTTAAATGTAACATTGCAAAATTTGTTGCAATATTATATTCACTATTGGGAGGTAATCAATATGGCAAAAGAAAATTTAAATCCATTTGAAAATGCACAAAAACAAGTTAAAACAGCTTGTGACAAATTAGGTATGGAACCAGCAGTATATGAGTTATTAAAAGAACCTCAAAGAGTAATTGAAGTTTCAATTCCAGTTAAAATGGACGACGGCTCAGTAAAGGTTTTCAAAGGTTATAGATCTCAACATAATGATGCAGTAGGTCCAACAAAAGGTGGAGTAAGATTCCATCCAAATGTTTCTTTAGATGAAGTGAAAGCGTTATCAATCTGGATGACATTTAAATGTTCAGTAACAGGAATTCCATATGGTGGTGGAAAAGGTGGAATCATAGTTGATCCAAAAACTTTATCTAAAGGAGAACTTGAAAGATTAAGTAGAGGATACATAGACGGTATTCACAAATTAATAGGTGAAAAAGTAGATGTCCCAGCTCCAGATGTAAACACAAATGGTCAAATAATGGCTTGGATGGTAGACGAGTATAATAAATTAGTAGGAAGAAGTGCTATAGGCGTTATAACTGGTAAACCAGTTGAATTTGGCGGTTCTTTAGGAAGAAATGCAGCTACAGGTTTTGGTGTTGCAGTAACTGCGAGAGAAGCAGCTGCTAAATTAGGAATAGATATGAAAAAAGCTAAATTAGCTATCCAAGGTATAGGTAATGTTGGAAGTCACACAGTATTAAACTGCGAAAAATTAGGTGGAACAGTTGTAGCTTTAGCTGAATGGTGCAAAGAAGAAGGAACTTATGCTATCTATAACGAAAACGGTTTAGATGGAAACGCTATGATAGAATATGTTAAAGAAAACGGAAATCTATTAGGTTATCCAGGAGCTAAAAAAATATCTTTAGATGAGTTCTGGGCATTAAATGTAGATATATTAATCCCAGCAGCATTAGAAAATGCTATAACTCATGAAAACGCTTCATCAATCAATGCAAAACTTGTTTGTGAAGCTGCAAACGGCCCTATAACTCCAGATGCAGATGCTATATTAAAAGAAAAAGGAATAACAGTTACTCCAGACATATTAACTAATGCTGGTGGTGTTACAGTTTCTTACTTCGAATGGGTACAAAACTTATATGGTTACTACTGGACAGAAGCAGAAGTAGAAGCTAAAGAAGAAGAAGCTATGGTAAAAGCTTTTGAATCAATTTGGGCTATAAAAGAAGAATATAGTGTTACAATGAGAGAAGCAGCTTACATGCACTCAATTAAGAAAGTAGCAGGAGCTATGAAATTAAGAGGTTGGTATTAATCTTAATCTTAAATATACAAAAAGAGGTTTGAATTATCAAACCTCTTTTTTCGTTTTTAGTATATTTTTATAAATTTTAATTTAAAAAATACTTAAATATTTATTCTTAAATATACAAATTATAATACTATATGTGAAATAAATGTACTATAAAAATAAAGTAAAACTTAATTTATAATTGTAAAGTTATCTATGAAATAAATACCTTTTTATTATAAAATATATATTTATAGTAATGAATTTATTATATAATAAGTATTAGAAAATAAAACTTAGAGGTGATAAGGTGTCAAAAATTATAGTAATAGGTGGTGGCCCTGCTGGTATGATGGCAGCCATTAAAGCAGCAGAAAAACATGATGTTATATTAATAGAAAGAAATGAAAAGGTGGGTAAAAAATTATATATAACTGGAAAAGGGAGATGTAATGTAACAAATTCTAAAGATATAAGCGAATTTTTTGATTATATTCCAACTAATCCTTATTTTTTATATAGTCCTTTATATACTTTTACAAATGAAGATACTATTAAATTTTTTAATGATAGAAATATTAAATTAAAAGTAGAAAGAGGAGATAGAGTATTTCCTTCTTCAGATAAATCTTCAGATATAATATATGCTTTAGAAAAAGAACTTATAAAAAGAAATGTAAAAATATTACTTAATAAAAGAATAACAAAAATTCACAAAGAAGATTCATGCATAAAATATGTGGAAACAGAAAAAGGAGAAAAAATAAAGGGAGATTATTTTATATTATGTACTGGTGGGGTATCCTATCCTCAAACAGGTTCTGAAGGTGATGGACATAAAATAGCCGAAAAATTAGGCCATAATATAAAAAAATTAAAACCATCTTTAGTTCCCCTAGAGACAAAAGAAGAGTGGATAAGAGACTTACAAGGACTGGCATTAAAAAATGTAGAAATAAAAGTTATAGATTCTGAAAATAAAACATTATATAAAAATTTTGGAGAAATGTTGTTTACTCATTTTGGCATATCAGGGCCTATTATACTTACAGCTAGTAGTGTAATAGATAGAGATAATTTAAAAGTTTTTATAAATTTAAAACCTGCTCTCTCACCTAATGATCTGGATGAGAGAATACAAAAGGATTTTAAGAAATATTGTAATAAAGATTTTAGTAATTCTCTAAATGATTTATTACCTAAAAGACTTATAGATATTATAATAAACTTAAGTAAAATAGATCCGAACAAAAAAGTAAACTCTATTACAAAAGAAGAAAGAAAAAATTTAGTACATTTGCTACAAAATTTACCATTAACTATAAAAGGAAAAAGATCTATAAAAGAAGCTATAGTAACCTCTGGAGGTGTTGATGTGCTAAATATAGACCCATCTACTATGAAATCTAAAATAATAAATAATTTATATTTTGCAGGAGAATTAATAGATGTAGACGCCTTTACTGGTGGATTTAATATACAAATAGCTCTATCTACAGGCTATTTAGCCGGTTTAAAGGTAGGTGAAAATTAATGCAGTCTATAAGAGGGGCAATAACTATAGAAAAAAATGAAGTAAAATATATTAAAGAAGCTTCAATAAAACTTTTTTCAGAAATATTAATAAGAAACAATATAAATATAGAAGATATATTATCTATATTTATATCCTGTACAAAGGACATAGATAAGGACTATCCAGGGAAATATATTAGAGAGAATTTTAACTTAAAAAATGTAGCTATAATGCATTTTAATGAAATGTATGTTGAGGGTTCTATGCCTTTATGCATAAGAATTCTAATTCTAATAGACAAAAAAAATAAAAATATTGAAGAAAATATAGAGTATGTTTATCTTGGCAGAGCAAAGACTCTTAGAAAAGATTTGTTTTCGCCAAATTAAAGGAATTTTTATAGATTTTATAGAATATAAAATTATATAGTGTTAATTATAAAATGCATTAAGGAAAGGCGGAATAATGTTGAATATATCTATAGCCATAGATGGCCCTGCAGGAGCAGGGAAAAGCACCATAGCAAAAATTATTGGAAAGAAATTAAATATAATGTACATAAATACAGGTTCCATGTATAGAGCAGTAACCCTTATGGCATTAGAAAATAATATAGAACCCTCTGATATAGAAAGCCTTAAGACTTTAATTAATTCCATGGACATAAGTTTTAATGGTAATAATATAATTGTTAATGGAAAAGATTTAGAAGAGGCTATAAGAATGCCTATAATAAATAATAATGTATCTAAATATGCAGCAGTGGAAGAAGTAAGAGAACTTTTAGTTTCCATGCAACAAAATATAAGCAAAAAATATAATGTGATAATGGATGGGCGAGACATAGGTACAGTAGTTCTTAAAGATGCTCCTTACAAATTTTTTATTACAGCTAGTGCGGAAGTTAGAGCAAAAAGAAGATTAAAAGAATTAAAAGAAAAGCATATAAATATTGATTTTGAGGATGTATTAAAGGAAATTAAAGAAAGAGATTATATAGACAGCAATAGAAAAATTAATCCTTTAAAGCAAAGTAAAGATGCTATTTTGATAGATACTTCTAATTTTACTATAGAAGAAGTAGTTGATAAAATATGTACCATAATAAAAAGAGATTAAGAAATAATTATTAATCCTATGAAAAAAACAATATTAAAAACATTAAAGTTAGGAGAATAAAAGATGAATGTAATTTTAGCAGATAAAGCAGGATTTTGCTTTGGTGTTAAAAGAGCTTTAGATACAACAATAAATACCAAAGAAAATTTAAAAGGTAAAATTTATACTTTAGGGCCCTTGATACATAATAATGATGTAGTTAATCTTTTAAAAGGCAAAGGTATAGAACCTATAAATATAGGGGATGTAGATAAACTTAACAAAGATGATACTATTATTATAAGATCACATGGAGTACCACTTCAAACTATAAACTATTTAAAAGACAAAGGGTTAAATGTTATAAATACAACCTGCCCTCATGTGGCTAATATACAAATTAAAGCTAAAAAATATTATGAAGAAGGCTACAAAATAGTAATAGTTGGAGATGAAAATCATCCAGAGGTTATTGGGATAAATGGTTGGTGTAATAATTCTGCTATTATCTCAAAGGATGGTTCCAATATAAATAACTTAGATAAAAAAGTTTGTGTATTGTGCCAAACCACAGAAAAACAAGAAAATTGGGAAAAAGTCCTTAATATATTAATAAAAAAATCTAGAGAGATATTAGCTTTTAATACTATATGTAATGCAACACAAGTGCGCCAACAAGCTGCAAAAAAATTATCTGAAAAAGTAGATAGTATGGTAGTTATAGGTGGTAAAAATAGTTCTAATACTACTAAGCTTTATGAAATATGTAAAAATAATTGCAAAAATACAATACATGTTGAAAATGCAAAGGAAATACCTGAGCACATATATAAAAACTCAAATATTATAGGTGTTACTGCCGGAGCATCTACACCAGATTGGATTATAAAGGAGGCCGTTAATAAAATGAATAATAATGATAATATAATAGAAGTATCAAAAAATGAAATGCTTGAATATATGAATGAAAAAGAGCAACAAATAGTAGTTGGAAAAGTAGTAAAAGGAACTATAGTTTCTTTAAATGAAAATGAATTATTTGTTGATTTAAATTATAAATCTGAAGGTATTATACCTAAGGAAGAAGTAACTTTAAATGAAGAATCTATATTAAAAGAGGCATTTAAAGTAGGAGATGAAATAGAAGCTAAAATAGTTAGAATAAAAAATGAAGACGGATATGTAGTACTATCTTTAAAAGAATTAGATCGTGAAAAAGCGTTAAAAAATTTAAAAGAAACCTTTGAAAATAAACAAACTATAAAAGTTATTGTAAAAGATGCCGTTGATGCTGGATTAATATGTATATATAATGGTGTTAGAGTATTTATTCCTGCTTCTCATATAGAACTTTCTCATGTAGATAACTTAGAAAAATATAAAGGATCAGAATTAGAAGTTAATATTATTGAATTTATAAAAGATAGATATAAAACTAAAATAGTAGGTTCAAGAAGAGAGATATTAAAAACTATTAGAGATGAACATATAGAAGAAACCTGGGCCTCTTTAGAAAAAGATACAATAGTAGAAGGAGAAGTAAAAAGATTTACAAATTTTGGGGCTTTTGTAGAAATTAACGGAGTAGATGGGTTATTACATGTTTCCGAAATATCCTGGGGAAGGGTAGAAAGGCCAGAAGATGCATTAAAAGTTGGAGATAAAATAAAAGTATATATTTTAGATATTGATAAGGAAAATAAAAAACTAGCTTTAAGCATAAAAAAATTAATAGAAGATCCTTGGAAAAGTGTAGAGCTAAAATATCCAATAGGAAATATAGTATTAGGAAAAGTAGTTAGATTTGCAAGCTTTGGAGCATTTATAGAATTGGAACCAGGTGTAGATGGCCTAGTGCATATATCAAAAATAAGTAATAAAAGAATAGATAAACCAGAAGAAGAGTTAACTTTAGGAAAAGAAGTTAAAGCTAAAATACTAGAAGTTAATTCAGCTGAAAAAAGAATTGCATTAAGCATAAAAGACGTTGAAGAATTTTAATATTATTTAGAAATTTATTTTTAAAATCAATATTATTTTAAATGTATAAAATATATGTATTAGATGAAAATATTAATACATATATTTTATTTTTTTATAATTTTAAATTAGTATATAATTAACTTTTTTAAACAAGTATAAAGTAAAGATAAAAATGATCTAATAAAGAAATTTAAACAAATAAATTTACTTGTTATTGATTTAGTAAAGGTGGTAATAATCAATGAATGGACTTGGGCGTCATATTTTAGCAGAAATATATGGATGCAAAGCTAACTTATTAAATGATAAACATTATATAGAAAATTTAATGGTAGAATCAGCGCTAAAATCTGGTGCTGAAATAAGGGAAGTAATTTTTCATAAATTTAATCCTCAAGGAGTAAGCGGCGTAGTTATTATTTCAGAATCTCATCTTACAATTCACACCTGGCCAGAGTTAGGCTATGCAGCAGTAGATGTATTTACCTGTGGAGATACTGTAAATCCATGGGATGCTTGCAGTTACATGACGGAAAAACTTAATGCTAAAAATATGACTGCTACAGAAATAAAAAGAGGAGTTTTCTATGGACCTGTTAATATAAAAAAAGATTAAGTCTTAACATATAGATCATCCTAAAAGATGATCTATTATTTTATATGGAGATATTTTTACTATATAGAATAAACATATAAATAAACTTTATTAGTTCTTGCTTTAAATTTTCTACCCATGGTTTTAAATAGGTTTTATAATTTTTAGTAATATTCCCTATATCTATTAATATAATTTAATAGATATACTAAGGGAGGAATCTAGATGGGGAATAGAAGAGTTATTAATTATGATGAAAGCCACATTACTAAAAAAGAAAGACAAATGATTAATAAAGTATTAAGTAAATACAACTTTAATGTTATAGATTTTTCTAAAGTAAGAAGTGTATATAAAGTTGAAACTGCAACAGGAAATAAATGTTTAAAGAGAACTAGACACGGGAAATATAAAATAAGGAATGGGTTTATATTTGTAGAAGAATTAAAAAATGTAGGATTTAACAATGTAGCCTCCTATTATAAGAGTAAAGATAATAGAAATTATATAAAATATAAAAAATGGGTATTTTATGCTACAGAATGGATAGATGGTGATGAATGCGATCTAAATGATATAGTAGAAGCAGAAAATTGTGCCAAAACTTTAGCTCAGTTTCATAAAGCTACCCAAGAAATTGATATAAATAGACTAGAAGTTAAAAGTCATCTAAAAAAATGGCCTAAAAGATTTAATAAAAGAATATCTGATATGGATAGATTTAAAAATAATATAGAAAATAAAAAAATTAAAAATGAATTTGATATTACTTACAAGGATTATATAGATAGTTTTTATGAAAGGGCTATGGTAGCACTTTCCTTTTTAAATAAATCAGACTATTATAAATTATCTAAGGAAGCTGAAAAAAATAAAAGTCTATGTCATCATAGTTTTTATTATCAAAATATAATTAAAAAGGGCAAAGAATACTATATAATAGATCTAGACAGCATAATAATAGATTTACAAGTAAATGATTTAGGAAAGTATATACGAAGACTTATGACTAAAAAAAGCTATCAATGGGATTTTGAAAAAGCCAAAAGAATAATAGAAGCTTATAGCTCTGAAAATAAACTTACTAAACAAGATCTAGAAGTTATGTTATCTTTAATTATATTTCCTCATAAGTTCTGGAAATTAGGAAAAAAACGATATATAAAGCATAAACATTGGCCAGAAACTAGGTATATGAAAAAACTAAATAAAATTATAAAATACGATGTTATGCAAAGAGAATTTCTAGAAAGTTATTTGAAATATCTAGAACAGTATGAATAATATAGTATAAATTGACTTAAATTTCATTAAGATTTATACTATATAAGTAACTATAATAATTAACAAAGAGGCTGATTATGTTTAAATGTATTAATTTAAATAAGGATAATATTATAAAATTCAAAGAATTAAACAAAAACAGTAAAAATTTCAATCTTTTAAATGAAGATTTTTTTATTTTATATAATAACTGTAGTTTTATACAAAGATTATTTTTAAAAAAAAGAGTAAAATTGCTATATAAAAAGGAAGAATGCATTGGATATATATGGACAAATACTACTATAAAAAACATATGTCATATAAATGCCTTAAACATTATAAAAACAGATAATCTAAAGGAAGTATCTACTTATCTCATAAAATCTATAGGTGAGAATTTAATTATAGAATATGATTGTGAACATAACGGTTATAACTATAATATATTAGAGGATATAGGATTTAAAAAGGGTAGGGGAGTTCTAGAATTATATTTAGATCTGGAAAAGTTTAATGATTATATAAAAACTCCTGAACATATTAATTTTGAAAATCCTATAATAAACAAACATGAAAAAATAAGATGTTATATACAAAATGAAGTTTTTAAAAGCAATAATAGAGTTCCTCTAACCAAAGAAGATATATATTTTGATGAATCTCAAGATTATTATCTTAAAGATGTATCCTTTTTTATAAAGGAGGATGATGAATATATAGGATATGGCCAAGTTATCTTAGAAAATAATATACCTTTTATTGTGAATTTCGGAATATTACCAAATTTTAGAGAAGAGGGCTATGGGAAAGTACTTTTAAATCATATTTTAAATAAATTAAAAATTAAAGGTTTTAAAAAGGTAATGATAAGGGTAAGTTCTGAAAATAAAGTAGCATTAAATCTTTATGAATCTCTAGGTTTTTTGTTATATAAAGAAAAGCATGTATTTATAATAAATACTTCAAATAAAAAATAACCCCAAAGGGGTTATTTTTTATTTGCTATTATATTTTTCTATAGCTAATTTTAATATTTCCATAGCTTCTTTCAAATCTTCGCCCTTTAAGCAATAGGAAAGTCTTATTTCATCTTCTCCTAAACCTTCACTTGCATAGAATCCAGCTGCTGGAGCTACCATAACAGTTTTATTATTGTGACTGAATTCAGTTAACATCCATTTAGTAAATTCTTCTGCGTT
Organism: Clostridium sp. CTA-1; assembly: GCF_054768215.1. NCBI lineage: Bacteria > Bacillati > Bacillota > Clostridia > Eubacteriales > Clostridiaceae > Clostridium > Clostridium sp. CTA-1. Next base: position 15,384 of record NZ_BAAAAP010000010.1, on the reverse strand, counting down.
ATCTACAGGAAGTTTAGCTACTATGTAAAAAGCTCCTGTTGGTTTTTCGCATACAACTCCAGGAATATTTTTTAATCCTTCAAACATTATATTACGTCTGTTTTCATATTCAGCCTTTACTTCTGTAAAATAACTTTCTGGAGTATTTATTAAGTTAGCTGCTCCTATTTGTTCTACTGTAGGAACGCATAATCTTGATTGACATAATTTTAGTATTTGATGTATAAGTTCTTTGTTTTTAGAAGCTATAAGTCCTATTCTAGCTCCACAAGCACTATAACGTTTAGATATACTATCTATTACTATAACTCTGTCTTGTACATCTTCTAAGTACATAGCTGATGTATATTTTAATCCATCATATACAAATTCTCTATAAACTTCATCCGCAATTAAGAATAAATCGTTTTCTTTAGCAATATCTGCAAGCATTCTTAATTCTTCATAAGTATAAACAACACCAGTTGGATTTCCTGGATTTGAAACTAATATAGCTCTTGTTTTATCAGATATTTTGCTTACTATTTCTTCTTTTTTTGGAAGATGGAATCCTTCCTCTGCTTTTGTTAAGAAAGGAACTACATTAACGCCAGCTGATTCAGCAAAACCGTTATAGTTTGTATAGAATGGTTCTGGAATTATAATTTCATCTCCAACATCACATAAAGCCATTAATGCAAATTGGATAGCTTCACTTCCACCATTTGTTACTAGTAATTCATCTTTTTCAAAATTTATATTCCATTCTTTATAATATTTTATAAAGCTTTCTAATAAAGGATCCATACCTTTAGAGTCAGAATATTTTAATACAGGTTCTTCATAAGATTTTACACCTTCAGTGAAACATTCTGGAGTTTTAATATCTGGTTGTCCTATGTTCAAATGAAAAACATGGATACCTTTATTTTTAGCTTCAGTTGCATAAGGTGCAAGCTTTCTTATTGGTGAAAATTGCATGTCAGATATTCTTTTTGAAAATTTCATTGTTTTTACCCCCCATTAATAAATGTTTAAAATTTAATAAATATATTTAAAATTTAATAAAATATATTTTCTCTTGGAACATAACTTGATTTTAAGTTAATTAAAGTATTTTCTGTTACTATCTTATTGTAGTAACTTCTATCTATAATGCATTCATATTTTAATCTATCATTATATGAATAATCCTGTTCTTCTAAAACCTTTACATCATACACATAAATCATCTCCTTCTAGTTTTATTTTAACCTAAAAGGAGATAATTTATTTTATTTAAATAGATTCTACTAAAATAACTTAATGTTATTTATAATATTTATCTAAAACTTTACCTAATCTTTTTACACCTTCAACTATTTTTTCATCACTCATGCAAGAATAGTTTAATCTAAAGTAGTTTTCATGCCCTCCATTAGGGAAGAAAGAACCACCAGGTACATAAGCAACATTTTCAGCTAAAGCATCTTTCATTAATTCTTTAGCATCTAAATCTTCTCTTAATTCAACCCATGTAAATAATCCTCCAACAGGATGAGTATATTTTACGCCTGCTGGGAAGTATTTTTTCATACTATCTAGCATTAAATCTCTACGTTTCTCATAAACTTTTTTAATTTTTTCAATATGTTCATTTAAATCATATTTTTGCATGAATAAAGCTGTTGCTCTTTGATCTAATGTACCAGCCTGTAAATCAACACCTTGTTTTACAATTATATATTTATCTAATATTTCAGGTTCAGCACAAACCCATGCAAGTCTTAATCCAGGACAGAAATTTTTAGAGAAAGTCCCAAGATAAATAACCCATCCTTCTTTATCAAAACTCTTTATAGATGGATGTCTTTCTCCTTCATAGATAAGATCTCCATATGGATTATCTTCTATTACAGGTATTTCATATTCTGCAGCTAATTCTGCTATTCTCTTTCTTCTATCATCTGGCATAGTTCTCCCAGTAGGATTTTGGAAATCAGGGATTGTATATATCATTTTAACTTTGCCTTTATTTTCTGCTAAAGCTTTTTCCAATTCCTCTATAATCATTCCATTATCGTCCATAGGTATTTCAACAAATTTAGGTCTATAGGATTTAAACGCATTTATAGCACCTAAATAACTAGGACTTTCGCAAACAACTATATCTCCTTCATTTAAGAAAATTTTAGCTGAAAATTCTATACCTTGTTGGGAACCATTAGTTATAGCAATGTTTTCATAAGAAACGTTTACACCAGCTGGTTTCATTCTTTCATTAGCTATGATTTCTCTTAATGGTTTGTAACCTTCAGTAGAGCTATATTGTAATGCTGCTCTTCCTTGAGTATCTAATACTTCTTCCATTATACCTTTCATTTCTTCTACAGGGAATAATTCTGGTGCTGGTAATCCTCCTGCAAAGGAAATTATCTCTGGCATTTCAGTTAATTTTAATAGTTCTCTTATCTCTGATGCTTTTAATCCTGATGCTCTTTCTGAAAAACGTATATTCATTAGCAAATCCCTCCAAAAATATAATAGGTTAATCAATACCTTTATAGATATATCTATTCTACAAACACTTATTATATCCTTCTTTTCAATATATAAAAAATCAAAAAAATTTTTAAAAAAACCCATTGATGTTAAAGTTTTATCATATTTCCTCATAATATTTTGTCTTAATTTGTCATTAAATAACACTTAATGATTCTTTTATCATTTATAATGTAGCGAATTTTAATCTAAATATATTCTATAATAAATATTTTTTTGATTTTTTATAATATATTATAAAGTTAAATAACTTATTAATTCCAAAAAAAAATTTAGATGTTATAAATTTATCATATAATTTGAATTATTATTACAATAAATTTAATTTATATAACTTTCTTTATATTATATAGTATCACATTAGAAATTATTAATAAAATAWAGTATAATATATAAGTCAAATTTTTTAAATTTATGAGGTGAATAAATAGTGAATGAAATATTAAATACAAAAGATATAAATATTATAGGAAAATTTTTCATAGAAACCTGGGGTTGCCAGATGAATGAAGAGGATTCAGAGAAACTTTCAGGCATGTTAAAAAGAGAAAATTATATAAGAACTGAAGAAAGAGAAGAAGCAGATGTAATTATATTTAACACCTGTTGTGTTAGAGAAAATGCAGAGCTTAAAGTATATGGCAATTTAGGGATACTTAAAGGCTTAAAAGCTAAAAATCCTAATTTAATTATAGCTGTAACTGGTTGCATGATGCAACAAGCAGGTATGGCAGAAACTATTAAAAAGAAATTTCCTTTTGTAGATATTATAATAGGAACGCATAATCTTCATAACTTTTCAAATTATTTAAATGAAGTTAAGAAAAAACATACATCTGTATTGAAAATACAAGAAAAAGAAGATAGTATAATAGAAAACATGCCAATAGATAGAAAAAATAGTATGAAGGCTTTTGTTACCATAATGTACGGTTGCAATAATTTCTGTACTTATTGCATAGTTCCCTATGTAAGAGGAAGGGAAAGAAGTAGAACTCCTGAAAACATAGAAGATGAAATAAAGAATTTAGTTTCTAAAGGTTATAAGGAAATAACTTTACTAGGTCAGAATGTAAATTCCTATGGTAAGGATCTAGAACCTAATGTTACTTTTGCAGAACTTTTAAAAAGAGTAAATACTATAGAAGGATTAGAAAGAGTAAGATTTATGACTTCTCATCCAAAGGACTTAACTGATGATGTTATAGAAGCTATTGCTAAATGTGATAAACTATGTGAACAAATACATCTTCCTGTACAGTCTGGCTCTAGTGATATGCTGAAAAAAATGAATAGACATTATGATAGAGAAAAATATTTAGATGTGGTATCTAAAATAAAAAAACTTATACCTAATGTAGCTCTTTCTACTGATATAATAGTAGGATTCCCTGGAGAAACTGAAAAAGACTTTGAAGAAACATTAAGCTTAGTAAAGACAGTAGAATATGATTCTGCTTTTACTTTCTTATATTCCATAAGAAAAGGAACTCCAGCTGCTAAGTTTGACGATCAAGTACCTGAAGATGTTAAACACAAAAGATTTAATAGATTAGTAGAAGTAGTTAATGAAATAAGTGCTAAAAAGAACAAAGCCTATGAAGGAAAAATAGAAGAAGTTTTAGTAGAGGGTACTAGTAAAAATGATGAAAATAAACTAATGGGTAGAACAAGAGCAGGAAAACTTGTTAACTTTATTGGTAATAAAGAATCCATAGGAAAACTTGTTAATGTTAAAATAACAAAAGCAAACTCTTTTTCATTAACAGGAGAAGAAATTTAAATATAAATTAAAAAGCTCTTAATAAGAGCTTTTTTTAAAAGATTAAATTAAAAGAAATATTTTAAGGAGGAAAAAATATGGGATTAACTCCAATGATGAAACAATATTTAGAGGTAAAAGAAAGCTGCAAAGATTGTATATTGTTCTTTAGATTAGGAGATTTTTATGAAATGTTTTTTGAGGATGCTAAAGTTGCCTCAAAAGAACTAGAGCTAGTATTAACAGGAAGAGATTGTGGTCTAGAAGAAAGAGCTCCTATGTGTGGTATTCCATATCATGCTGCTAATACATATATAGGTAGATTAGTCAGTGCAGGCTATAAAATAGCTATTTGTGAACAATTGGAGGATCCTTCCGCCTCTAAAGGTATAGTAAAAAGAGGAATTATAAAAATAATTACACCAGGAACTTATACTGATTCTTCATTTTTAGAAGAGAATAAAAACAATTATATAATGAGCTTTTATTTAGATGATAATATGTGTTCTATGAGCTTTGCGGATATATCCACAGGTGAATTTAACTCAACTCATAGCAATTTTAAAGAAGCTGTAGTATTGGATGAAATATCAAAATTTGCTCCTCGTGAAATAGTTTTAGATGAAAATACAGAGGAAGACTTTATACATACTATAAAAGAAAGATTTCCTAATATCTCTATAAGCAAAATAAAAGAAGAAAATTTTAGTTATAATATAGATAATAATTTAAAGGATCAATTTAGTAATTTTAATGAAGATGAATATGAAACCATAGTAAAAAAATCCGCTAATGGTCTTTTATATTACATATTTCATACCCAAAAGAATATATTATCTAACATTAATAAAATAGACTATTATAGCATAGTAGACTATTTAACTATAGATGTAAATTCAAGAAGAAATTTGGAGATAACAGAAAATTTAAGAGAAAAAACTAAAAAAGGATCTCTTTTATGGGTATTAGATAAAACTAATACAGCTATGGGTGGAAGGCAATTAAGAAGATGGATAGAACAACCACTTATAAATAAAAACCCTATAGAAGATAGATTAAATGCTGTAGAAGAATTATTAAATAATATATCTCTTCAGGAAGATTTAAAAGAAGATCTAAGATCTATATATGATATAGAAAGAATAGTAGGGAAAGTAGCTTCTAAAAGTGTTAATGCAAAGGAACTTATATCTTTAAAATGCTCTATAGGTAAGACTCCTTATATAAAAGAATACTTAGCAAATTTTAAAAGCGATTTATTTTTAAATATGGAACAAAATATAGATACTTTAGAAGATATTCATGAATTGCTAGACAAATCTTTATTAGATAGCCCATCTTTATCTGTAAAAGAAGGCAATATAATAAAAGAAGGATTTAATGAAGAAGTGGATTCCCTAAGGGAAGCAAAAAGCAACGGTAAAAAATGGATAGCTTCTTTAGAACAAAAAGAAAAAGAAGAAACAGGTATAAAATCATTAAAGGTTAGTTATAATAAAGTATTTGGTTATTTTATAGAAATTACAAAAGCAAATTTAAGTTCAGTGCCAGAGGGAAGATATATAAGAAAACAAACTCTAGCCAATGCTGAAAGATATATTACTCCTGAGCTTAAAGAAATGGAAGAAAAAATATTAGGGGCAGAAGAAAAACTTATAGATATAGAATATAAACTTTTTACTAAAATAAGAGATTTTATAGAAGAAAATATAGATAGAATGCAAAAAACTGCAAGAATAATATCTGATATAGATTGCTTATGCTCATTAGCTACTGTAGCCTTAGAAAATAATTATATAAAGCCTAACATAAATGCTAAAGATGAAATTCTTATAGAAGAGGGAAGACATCCTGTAGTAGAAAAAGTTATACCTAAAGGTGAATTTATATCTAATGATAGCTTAATAGATACAAAAGAGAATCAACTTATATTAATAACTGGTCCTAATATGGCAGGGAAATCTACTTATATGAGACAGGTAGCCTTAATTACAATTATGGCCCAAATAGGTAGCTTTGTTCCTGCTAAGAAGGCTAATATTTCTATATGTGATAAGATATTTACAAGAATAGGCGCCTCAGATGATTTAGCTGCAGGTAAAAGTACTTTCATGGTAGAGATGTGGGAAGTTTCTAATATACTAAAAAATGCTACCTCAAAAAGTTTGGTGCTTTTAGATGAAGTGGGTAGAGGAACCAGCACCTATGATGGTTTAAGCATAGCCTGGTCTGTTATAGAATATATATGTAATAATAAAAATTTAAGATGCAAAACTCTATTTGCAACTCACTATCATGAACTTACAAAACTTGAAGACAATATTGAGGGTGTTAAAAATTATTCTGTATCCGTATCAGAATTAGAAAATGAAATAGTGTTTTTAAGAAAAATAATAAGAGGAGGAGCAGATCAATCCTACGGTATAGAAGTTGCTAAACTAGCTGGCTTACCTTCTCCTGTGATAAATAGAGCTAAGGAGATATTACAACATATTGAAGGTAGTAATGAAGAAAACTCCCTTAATATTACTCCTTCTAAAGAATATAAAAACAAAGATTATATAGAAGCATCAAGGGATACTTTAAGTACTAAAAATAATCTTGAGAGTGGAATACAACATGATACTTTATCTGAAACTAATACCACTACTATAATAGAGGATGAGATTACTAAAGAGAATCCTTCTTGTAATAAAAAACAAATGAACTATAAAAAAAATGATGAAAAGTCTATAAAAAAAGAAGTAGCAATGGATTCTTTTCAAATAAATTTTGAATATATAAAAAAAGATAAAGTAATTGAAGAAATTAAAAATATAGATATACTTAATATGACTCCAATGGAAGGTTTTAATAAATTATATGATATAATAAATAAAACAAAAGATATAGATTAAAGGATAGTTGTATTATTAAATTTTAAAAAACTATATATTAGTACATACAAAAATCTCATGATCTTTAGATTTTTACTAACCTAGTACCACTTATAAGTGGTACTAATCTATATAATAAAATATAAGCTATGTGGTGATTTAAATGAGAAAAATAAATTTATTAGATTTAGAAACTACAAATAAGATAGCTGCAGGAGAAGTTATAGAAAGGCCCTTTTCTGTAGTAAAAGAATTAGTAGAAAATAGTATAGACGCCAATGCTAAAAATATAACCATAGAAATAGAAGATGGGGGACAAAAACTTATAAAAATAATAGATGATGGAGAAGGTATTTATCCTATTGATATAAAAAATGCTTTTCTTCCTCATGCTACAAGTAAAATAAATTCCATAGAAGATATATATAAAATAAGTACTATGGGCTTTAGAGGTGAAGCACTAGCTAGTATTTCCTCCGTATCAAAAACTAAACTTAAAAGTAGGGTTGCTTCCTACAATTTTGGTAAAGAAATATATATAGAAGGTGGCAAAATAGAATACTTAAAGGATACAGGTTGCAATGTTGGTACAACTATAGAGGTTTCTGATTTATTTTATAATGTACCCGCAAGACTTAAATTTTTGAAAAGTACAAGAAGCGATAGCACTGCTATATCAGATATAGTAAATAGGTTTATATTAGCTCATCCAGATATATCTTTTAATTTAATAAACAAAGGAAAGCAAAGTATAAAAAGTTACGGTACCGGAAATCTAAAGGATTCCGTACGATGTGTATACAACAAAACAATCAGTGAAAATCTTATAAACTTCGAAAGTCATAAGGATATAATATCTGTATATGGATTTATAGGTAAGCCTGAAATAAGCCGTAAAAGCAGAACGAATCAAAGTATATTTGTAAATAAGCGATATGTTAAAAGTAAATTTATAACTGCTGCGGTAGAAAACGCTTTTAAATCTTTTTTAACAGTAAATAGCTACCCTTTCTTTGTAATATTTATAGATATTTTCCCAGAATATATTGATGTAAATGTACATCCTACTAAATCAGAAGTCAAATTTAAAGATGAGAGGGCTATGTTTAAGGCTATATTTGATGCAGTTCATGAAGCTATAAAAGAAGAATTAAAAGAATCATTTACAAATTTCTTTAATAAAGAAGATATTAATATATATGATTCTGAAAAATCTATGGGTGAAACTATAAAAACAGAAAAAGAAGAAGTACAAATACCAATAGATTTAAATAACAATAATAAAATTCATATTTTTGGTAATAATATAAATAGTTCAACTAAACCTAACAATATAGAACCTACTAAAGATGAAAACATTGAAGGAAAAAATATATTTGAAATTAATAATAATTCTTCTATTTCTAAACAAGATGAAGTATATTATAACAAAAATAATACTGAATACTTAAATTCAAATAATAACAAAGAAGAAAGTTCATCAAAGCAAGATAATAAGAATCCCAATACCCTATATCTAAATGAGAATGATACAACGTCCTCATCTATAAATATTAAAGAAAATAAGCCTACTAATTTTTATATAGATATGAAAATAATAGGACAGTTTAATAATACATATATATTAATAGAAAGGGATAAAGAACTTTATATAATAGATCAGCATGCAGCTCATGAAAAGGTGCTATTTGAAAAATTTAAATCCGAAATAGAAAAGGGATATGTAATAAGCCAAATTTTATTATCGCCTGTAGTTATAGAACTATCAGAAGATGAATTTAACATATACGAAGAAAACAAATATATTTTTAAAAACTCAGGTTTTTCAGTGGAAGCTTTTGGAGAATATACTATAAATATAAAAGAAGTGCCTTTAATTTTAGGTAAACCCAATGTAGAAAATCTTTTTATGGATATACTTTATAACTTAAAAAATATGAAATCTAAAGAAACTTCTACAATAAAATACAATGCTATTGCTACACTAGCATGCAAATCCGCAGTTAAAGCAAATGACACCTTGAAAGAGGAGGAAATAAAAAAATTAATAGAAGATATGCTTATATTAGATAATCCATACACTTGTCCCCATGGAAGACCTACTATGATTAAATTTACATTAAAAGATTTAGAAAAAAAATTTAAAAGAATACAATAAGGGGGATAAGTAAAAATGATAGACTTATTAATACTTGCAGGTCCTACAGCAGTAGGGAAAACAGATATCTCTATAAAACTTGCAAAAAAACTAAATGGAGAAATAATATCCGCTGACTCTATGCAAATTTATAAATACATGGATATAGGTTCAGCTAAAATAACCAAAGAGGAAATGAAGGGTATACCTCATCATCTTATAGATGTAGTAGCACCTCATGAAGAATTTAATGTATCCTCCTTTAAAACTTTAGCAGAAAAATGTATAAAAGATATATGGAGTAGGGGGAAACTTCCTATAATAGCAGGAGGCACAGGTTTATATATTAATTCTTTAATCTATAATTATGATTTTACAGATGCAGATAGAGACGAAGATTATAGAGAATATCTCATTAGATTATCAGAAGATAAAGGAAAAGAATATGTTCATAGCCTGCTAAAAGATATAGATGGAAAATCCTATGAAAAATTATATCCTAACGATTTAAAAAGAGTTGTTAGAGCCTTAGAAGTTTACAAAATCACAGGTAAATCTATAAGTGAATATACAAAAGAAAATGAAAAAAAATTGTATAATATACCTTATAACATAAACTACTTTGTTTTAAATATGAATAGAGAAGTACTATATGAAAGAATTAACAAAAGAGTGGATATAATGATGAATAAAGGCTTAATAGAAGAAGTAAAAAAATTAGAATCTATGGGATATACTCCAGATATGCAATCTATGAAAGGCATAGGTTATAAAGAAATTCTATTTTATTTAAAGGGCGATATTTCACTAGATGAAGCTATTTATTTAATAAAAAAAGGGAGCAGAAATTATGCTAAAAGACAACTAACTTGGTTTAGAAAAGATAAAAGATCTATATGGATAGATAAAGATAAATATAGATCTGAGGAGGAAATAGTAGATAAAATTATAAAAATGGTAAAATATAAATAAAATTAAAAGGATTTTTAATTTATTTATAGAATTATATAAGAATAAGTTTCTAATTATTTGTAATTTTTTTAGGAGGGAAAGGTTATATGACTAAAGTTGTTAATAATCTACAAGATATATTTTTAAATGGTGCTAGAAAAAATAGAATTCCTGTTACCATATACTTAACAAATGGATTTCAATTAAAAGGATTTGTTAAAGGCTTTGATAACTTTACAGTAATATTAGATTCAGATGGTAAACAAATGATGATATACAAACATGCTATATCTACAATTAATCCAGCAAAGCCCTTATTATTTGTACAAAATCCTAACGGAGATGATTATAAAGATAAAGAATAGGTTAATTGCCTATTCTTTTTTTATATGTTAATATATACAATGTTAGATAATAATACATACTTATTATTTTTCTTACATATAGAGGAGGATGGAAATAGAAATGCTACATATAACAAAAGATACTCTAAAAAACATATATGACATAAATCCTAAAGCTTTAAATTTATATGAAAAGGCTATAGAAGATATTAAAGATGAGTTCCAAAAATATGATGAAATAAGAGAATTTAATCAACTAAAAGTTTTAAATGCTCTTCAGGAAGAAAGAGTTAGTGAATCTCATTTCACAAATTCTACAGGGTATGGATATGGAGATATAGGAAGAGATACCTTAGATAGAGTTTATGCTAGGATATTTAACACAGAAAGCGCTTTAGTAAGACCACATTTTGTAAATGGCACTCACGCTATTGGAGCTGCTCTATTTGGAAATTTGAGACCAGGGGATACTATGTTATCTGTATGTGGAAAACCCTATGATACATTACACAATATAATAGGCATAGAAGGGGAAGAGAACATAGGTTCTTTAAAAAATTTTGGAGTTAAATATAAACAAGTAAATTTAAAAGAAGATCACTCTATAAACTATGAAGAAATAGAAAAGATATTAAAAGAGGATATTTCAATAAAACTTATACATATTCAACGTTCAACAGGTTATGGATGGAGAAAAGCTCTCCTTATACCTGAAATAGAAAAACTAATTTCTTTTGTAAAATCCATAAAAAAAGAAGTTATATGTTTTGTAGATAACTGTTATGGTGAATTTATAGATACTAAAGAACCAACGGATGTAGGCGCAGATTTAGTAGCAGGATCCTTAATAAAAAATATAGGTGGAGGAATAGCACCTACTGGTGGATATATAGCTGGCAGGGAAAAGTATGTAACTCAAGCTGCCTATAGATTAACCACTCCTGGCATAGGAGGAGAATGTGGTTCTACCTTTGGAGTAGTTAGGCAAATGTACCAAGGACTATTTTTAGCACCACATATATCTATGGAGGCTGTTAAAGGAGCGGTATTTTGTTCAAGGATAATGGAATTAGCTGGTTTTGAAGTGCTTCCAAAATATAATGATGATAGAAGCGATATAATTCAAGCTATTAAATTTAATGATAAAGAAAAGCTTATAAATTTTTGCAAGGGAATACAACAAGGTTCTCCTGTAGATTCCTTTGTTTCTTGTGAGCCGTGGGATATGCCAGGCTATAAAGATCAAGTAATTATGGCTGCAGGAGCATTTATTCAAGGGTCTTCCATAGAATTATCTGCAGATGCACCTATAAGAGATCCTTTTATAGCATATCTACAGGGTGGACTTACTTTTGATCATGCTAAAATAGGTATTTTAATTTCTCTATCAAAAATATTAAAATAATAAATTTTAACATGTAAATTAACCAGAATTACCTTGGGGATATTAAGTTTAATATATAAGTTTAATATAATAGAAAAAGCAGAATTAATATAAAAATAGTTCCCAGAAGTTATTTACTTAATACTTCTAGGAATTATTTTTATTAACAATCCTTTTTAAAAGCAATTTATTTTTAATACACATTTATTTATCAAAATAACAATGTTATTAATACTTTCTATATATTCCTACTAATCTTCCAAGAACTTTACAATCCTCTAAAATTATAGGTTTCATACTTTTATTTTCAGGTTGAAGTCTTATATAAGAACTTTCTTTAAAAAATCTTTTTAAAGTAGCGTCGTTGTCTATTAGAGCAACCACAATATCTCCATTATTTGCAGAATCGGTTTTTTCAATAATAGCTAAATCACCATCTAATATTCCAGCTTCTATCATACTTTCTCCAGATACCTTTAACATAAATAAATCCTTTGTGTTTTTTACATAATCAATAGGTAATGGAAATACATCTTCTATATTCTCTATAGCCAAAATAGGATTTCCTGCAGTTATAGTTCCTACAATAGGTACATTTATAACTTCTTTTTTTGAGGTAGGATCAACAATTTCTATGGCTCTAGTTTTGCTGCTATCTCTTTTTATCAAACCTTCTTTTTCTAATCTTTTAAGATGAAAATGCACTGATGAAGTTGAACTTAAACCTACAGCCTTGCAAATTTCTCTTACAGAAGGAGGATAGCCTTTTTCTTTAATTTGTAATTTTATAAAGTTATAAACTTCATTTTGTTTGTCAATTCGGCTTTTATTCATAATCACACCTCATTACTTAAATAATAATTAAATTATACCATAAAAATGGAAAGCTGCAAACTAATGTTCAAATAATTTATAATATAGCTTATGATTATAAAGGGTTTTTTAATGCATATAAACTATATTTTTGCTATAATAGTAAGAGTGTTTTTATAGAAGATATAAATTTCTCATAATAATAAGTGTTTTTATTATGAGGAATAACTTTTAAGTATAATAATAACCAATATAATAAATTTATAATTTGTAATAAGATACCATAAAGAAAGGTAGAGTGTAAATATATGAACAGAGAAACTTGTATTTTTAATTATACTAAAAAATGTACTGACTGTGGTGAATGTGAAATTTGTGATTTGAACACAAATAAAAAATGCGATAATTGCGGAGAATGCTTACAAAGAGAAGGAATAGATACTCAAGCTATAAAGATTGATGAAATAAAAGAGGATAAAAACTTTGTAGATAAAGAAGCCTTAAAGAAGGTACTAAAAGAAGATGAAGAGGAGTTAGAATCCTCAAAAAAATTTGAGCAGGATCTAGAAAATGAAATCCTACAGGATACAGAATTACTAAGGGACTATGATGAAAATTTTAAAGAGCAGGGACTATATGCCATAGAAAATGTAGATGGAGTACAAATAGAATATATAGAAGATGTAGATGGATTAAGTGAACTGATGGAGGATGAATCTAGATTGAAAAAGGTAGCCTATGAAGAATTTCCAGGGCTTATAAAAATTAGAGAAAATAAATAGAAAAACAAGAGCTTCTTATACAACAGTAGAAGAAGGGATGTTGGAATTGTAAAATCTAAGATAAAGCACTTTAAAATACCTATATAATACAAGGTTTTAAAGTGCTTTATAAAGTTTGCTTTATTCATCACTTAAAGGATTAGATTTAACTGCTTCTCTTAATCTATCACTATCTACATGAGTATAAATTTGGGTTGTAGATATGTTTTCATGGCCTAATATCATTTGTAAGCTTCTTATATCAACACCACCATGCTTGTACATTAATGTAGCAGCCGTGTGCCTTAATTTATGAGGAGAATATTTTTCTCCATCTAAGCCTGATTTTTTTACATACTTCTTTACTAACATCTCTACAGAACGTTTATTTATCCTTGTATAATTTTTACTTAAAAATAGAGCATCCTTGTCAACTATTTTTTCTCCCATTTCTTTTCTTACGCTTAAATAATCATTCAAAGTTTTAATGCAGGCTTTATTAAGGTAAACAGTTCTTTCTTTGTTTCCTTTACCTATAACAGTTAAAACATCATTTTTAATATTAGATATGTTTATACCACATAATTCTGAAAGTCTTAACCCGCAATTTAAGAACATAGTTACTATACATAAATCTCTTTCTTTAAACTTACCATCTATAGAAGATAATAGTCTTTTACTCTCATCTAATGTTAAATATACAGGATTTCTTTTACTTATTTTAGGACTTTCCAACTCTAGGGCTGGATTTTCCTTTATGATTTTAACTTTACCTTGTAAAAATTTAAAGAAAGATCTTAATGTAGCTACTTTTCTAGCTTTAGCATAGCTACCATTATTTCTATAATTCTCTGCAAAGGATACAAAAGCGAACAAATCCGTTAATGATATATTCTTAATGTCTTCATCACTTATATTGCTTATTTCTATATCATTAAATTCTGTTTCTCCAGGAACCATACCTTTGTATAATTTTAAAAATCTAAAAAACATAATCAAATCCAATTTATAACTTTCAATTGTATTTTCTGATTTTCCTTTTATAGTTCTAAGATAATTTAAAAAATCATTTAATCTTTGAGGAAGATTAGGATCATATAATTGTTGAATATTATATTTCATTGAAAATATGTACCTCCTTAGCCTAAAAATAACAACAACTTCGCGAAATTTATATTTCGCGATTATAATATTCTATATAAAAGGGGTAAAATCCTTCTTTTTTTTATTAATATTATAAGTTTTGTTATATAGATATATAACTCATAAGTATTATCTGTATTTTTATATAGATTCTTCACTATAGCTAACATATATAAAACCGCTAAGAATAGTATACCTTAGTATATATAGTTTAGCTAGCAGTTTGGAGCATAGTTGAATTTTAAATTTCTGCCCTATCCCAGTCAATTGCATTTCAATTGATAATGAACATCAATTATTTAACTATGTATAATTCTATATTTATACATTTCATTCTTTTAACAGCATGTGTAAAGAAATGGTATTAATTATTAAATTGATTTTAATTCACAATATGTAATTATGTTTGTGGAAACATAATTTTACATTTATTATCATTGTTTTAATTTAAAATGATTTTTCAGTTTATTTGTATAATAATGAATAATATTTTATTCTACACTATATTTTATATGCGTCTACATTTTATTTTTATTAAAATTATTATATATGCATCTGCAAGAAAGATAACTATACTATTAAAGATAAGCTATTTCAAACTAATTTTTAAATCTATTTATTATATATTCATTGTTATTTTTAATATTACATATTTATCTGAATCTAATTATTTATAAATAATTAGATTCAGAT